>JBIJDZ010000058.1:0-12338 GCA_044343805.1 Chthoniobacterales bacterium
ACGAGGGCAACCCGCTCGAAGTCGGGGCACCCATTCCGGGCATGATCACCAACGTCGGCCCGGGCAACGGAGCCCGCATGGCCAAGGGCGACAAACTCCTCACCCTCGAGGCCATGAAAATGCAGACAACCCTTTACGCGCCGTGCGACGGCAACGTGGAGGAAATGCTCGTGGCCCCCGGAGATGCCGTCGATGCCGGCGACCTCCTGGTGCGGATGCGGGCTTAGTCACACCGCTCCGCTTTGACGGACCAGCGCACTCAAGCCAACTTCGCGTGCGATCCGTCGCAGAAAGGCGGATTCGCCGTGTGCTTGCACAAACACCACGCGACTTTCTTTTTCTCGGTGATCTCAACCTTCACCGGCGCGAAGCCTTTGCCCTTGTGCGCGCCGTCGCAAAACGGCTGCTTCGAGGAGAGTCCGCAGGAGCACCACCAATAGGCGCCCGGTTCCATTTCCATCACTTCCGGCGACTTGCAGCAAACGTGCGGTGTACTCATAGATCCCCATTAACCACCCTGCCGCACACCGGGACAAGACTTTAGGTCATGCCCCACCCGGCAGGGCGCGCATCTCCGGCCGGCGGACGCAACACAGGCGCGCTTGGTCGCAATCACGACAAACACCTCCTGCATGGTGTCCTCCGCCTCATGACGGGACCCGTGCAGGGTCACCAGATAACCGAGCAGATCCGACGCATACTCGTTCCAGATCATTTCCAGAGCCGAGGGATCGTTGGCCGCAAGCGTTGCCTTGATCTGCATTTCATTGTTGCCGTCTTCCATGAGCAGGGGATCGCTACGGTATGTGTAAGACAACATTGGGCCCAAGATTTGTCTATTTGGGTGAAAATCTGTCGCCCCATCGCGGAAGAAAAACACATGCTGGGCGGGCCAGATCAGATTTCATGGACGGGTATCAGACGACATTGGTCGCTCATCAACGCCCAGATAGCTGAAAATGAGGCTGAAGAGGATGGTTTGGGCACCCAAGGAGGCAAGCGTTCTTCCTGCGATGACAGTTCGGGTTGACTCAAGGGGATCCAGGTTGCCGAAGCCCACGGAAGCCCAGCCCAGCAAAGTTGAAACGATCAATCCGAGGCCGCACAAAGTGATCACGCCACCGGCCAACAGGCCTTTTTCCAAGGTGAAAAAGTGAAATACCTGCGACAGAGCGTGATTGGGCGGCAGCAGGCCCCGGGTGTAGGCAAAAATTCTGACAAAGCAGGCAAACAAGATCATTTGGTAGCCAAACAGCAGAACAAGCCCGGCCACTTCCAAAGTGTTTAGGTCGAAGTTGACCGCCTTCACCGTGATCGGTCCCCTGAGAAGGCGAAGAAAAAACGCGGACCCGAAAAACAAAGCGATGATCCCCGGATATAGAAGCAGCCATCTGGGTGAAAAAAGCAGCATGAAGCGGAGGTGGCGCCAGCCGTCGCGCCAACTGCGCAGGTGGGGCGGGCGGGATCGACCATCTTTGTGCAGGGTGATGGGCACTTCCTCGATTTTCATGCCCCGCAGGGACGCCTTGATGACCATCTCGGAAGCGAGCTCCATGCCCCGCGTTTGCAAGTCAAGGTTGAGGAATGCGTTTTTGCTCAATGCCCTCAAGCCACAATGAAAATCGTGGCTCGGACATTTGAAAAAAATGCGCCCGATCCAGGTTAAAATGGGATTTCCGATCCACCGATGCTTCCATGGCATGGCCCCGGGGACGATGGTGCCGCCGCCGGATGGCATGCGACAGCCCATCACCAGATCCGCACCGACGGCAAGCCCTTCGAGAAACGGCAGTAGCCGGGAGAAGTCATAACTTCTGTCCGCGTCACCCATGATGATCCACTCCCCCGCAGCGGCTTTCATACCGGCGCGAAGGGCGCTGCCGTAGCCGCGTTCGGCAACCCGCACCACCCGGGCCCCGGCGGCTTGCGCGATCTCGACCGAGCCGTCGGAACTGCCGTTGTCGGCAATAAGAACTTCTCCTGCCACCCCGGCCGCTTCGAGGCCAGCCTTCGCGGCCGCGATGCAGTCCGCCAGCGTCTCAGCCTCGTTCAAGCACGGCATGAGCACGGTCACGAAAGGATATGCGGCTGGAGATCTCATGGGGAGGACGCGGGAATCCATGGTTGCTTGTTACGGAAACTTTCCGCCATTTGCGATGCAGCGTCATGAAGGGGAGATTGGCTGGGGATTTTTGGCAAGGCTTCGGCGACCAAGGCTGCTGCTCGCTCGTAGTCTTTTTCGGCTCCCGCTATGGCACCCCTGACCAACAGCACCGCGCCCTCATCCGCACCCCCCACTGCCGCCGCACGCTCCATCCATCGGGCGGCACGGGCCGGATCGCGCAGGGAAACCTGGGCCGCCGTGGCAAAAAACCAGGCCGCATCAAGAAGAGTGGTGATGGTCGCATCTTCCGCCGCCGCGGCGCGGGCAGCAATCGTTCCGGCCTCCCGGTGGCGTTGAGCACGCTGGAGCTTTTCGATCGCCGCCGCGGTAACAGCTTGTCGGAATTGCGGGTCGGGCGAGGCGAGCGCTTTGAGGAAATACTCCACCGCTTGGTCGTGCTGATTTTGGGAGAGATACACCAAGGCCAACTCGGCGCTGGCGATGAAACCCACCTTCATGCTGTCAGCCAAATCGCGCAAAAGCATGCCGGCTTGGTCGGAATTTTTTTCGACGTGGAAAACATAACGTGCCAGATGCAAACGAGCCTCTTCCATCGTTTGATCCGGAGCGAACCGAAGCATCAACACTTTTTGCTTCAGCTCCTCGGTGAGATTGCTGCCGGGGAAAACAAGAGGCCGCATCATGGACGGAATGGTGTTTCCGTACAGCGCGCGGATGCCGAAGGAGTTTTGCAGAGCGGCATCGGCGCCGCGCACCTCGGGATGCAAGATATGGAAATAAGGTTCGATGAAGTTCTCCCAGTTCATCAACGACACGTGGGTCACGCCGTATTGTTGGAAAAGTTGCCGAATCTCTTGATCGGTCTGCGCATTGAGAGCGCGCGCAGCTTTTCTGAGGCCTTCCACGTTTTCCCAGTAGAGCGTGCCGATCGTACGGAAACCGCCGAGAGCGGCGAGCACAGAGGAACTGTTGGGACTGCTCAGAAGAACCACAGGTTGCCCAGCGGCATCCTCCCGGATGGTGTAAGCCATCTGGCGATGGAGAAGCGCCAGAGCCTGTTCCGGGGTGATCTGAATGTTACCCGCCGGGGCCCGGTATTGAACCCAGTTGTTGAGGAAACAATTTTTGAAGGAGGGCGCGACAATCAGGTATCCGTACAGCCCGAAAAAGAGAGCACAAGTCCCCCGGGCCACGCCGCCGCGAGGAACAAGATGCCAAATCTGGGGGATAAGCACAGCCGCCAGCGCTATGTACAAAGGTCCGACGAGCAGGCCCCAGCGCACTTGATAAAATTGCAGCATGATGAGGAGCACCACCGGCACGGCCATGAACGCCAGCACCATGCGGGTGGGAGCGTTCAAACGCCGGCTGAATTGCGATGCCAACACCACCAGCAAAAGAGCTGGCAGCCACCCGAGCGCGAACCCCCAAGTCAGTGAGCCGGTCTCAATGCGCTCGGTCAGTGGCAGCAGTTCGAGGATGTTTTTCCATAGCCGCCCCATGAACGGATCACTGGGAATGTAAACGGCCGCGCCGCCCAGCATGACGAGAACCGGCAGAAGAGCACACGCGGCGGTGCAGAGGGCGAAAGCGGCCAGGGGAAAGCGTGTCTTCCCGGTTGCAGCGAACCACTCGCAAACCAAGTAAACCGCCCAGCCTCCCGCCAGAAAAGCCATGGAGTAGACCGGGTGGTTTACCTCCAACCGCATCGAAAGGTGTTGGGGAAAATACTCCAAAAGATAGAAGGCCAAGCTGCCTCCGCCGCCCCAAAGCGCCCAAGTTTTCCAAAGCTCGGGATGATATTCGACGCCCTCTTTTTTGCCCGCCTGGAGAAAAAACGGAGTGGTGACCACCGCCGCAATGCCGATGGCACCGATCACGAATGTCGTGGAAATCGCGCTCAGCCAAAGCCCGAAAGCTCCGCACCAAGCAGAAAACATCATCCCGCGGCGGGCCGTTTTTACTGAGCTGGGCAAAAGGGACTTGTCTTGTGCCGCCGGATACACCCAACCAGCCCCGCCCCAGGCGATGCCGAAAAGCATGCCAAACAGCGCAAGGGAGACCAACCCATGATGATCCGGATAAGCCGGCATGAAACCTTCGTAGAAAGACGGAACACCCACCATGCCAATCGCCACCACGGCACCGGAAAGCGGCCCGAAACGCAGCGCCGCCAGACTGGAGAAGGCCGCCAAAGCAAGCATGAGAAGCAGTGGATTGGCCCAGATCGACATCCGAAAGATACTGTTGCGCAACGAGGCCCCCGGTTGATCGCTTAAGGAGGAGTGGTGGAGCTCGCCCAAGCCGCGCAGATACCACGCGTAAGCTGAACTCCAATGCACCTCGCGTCCATCGGGGGCATTGTCGAAGTCGGTGAATCGCAGGCGGTAACGGCCATTCTCACCGAGCTTTTCCGCATGCCTGTTCCAAACATATCCGTCGAGGGCAATATCGTTGAGGAATACCGGCATCCGCTTTTCCGGCGGAATACTCGCATCCAAACTTTCACACAACCGCACGGTGACAGCGTCAACAAGGTATGCATGTGAGGCCACCCAGGAAAGACAGACCACCAGCGTCACCACAAAACCAAGAAGCGGCAGCCGGGAAAGCCGTCTGGATGGCGCCGCGGCGGCTGCAGAAAGCGGATCTCTCTCCAGTGAAACCGGGCGGGATCGAGTCTTGATTGAACTCGGTGGTTTTTGTTTCGGTTTGGACTTCATCCCCGAGGAAAAAACTCTGGCGTGCTCCCGCCAAAGAGGACAGTGGAAAAGTACATCAACGAGCCTTTGGCAAAACCGCCTTACGCCCCTTCGGCACCTTTCTAATCAGCTGTGTGGATAGCTCGCGCCGCACGTCCGCCATTACCTCCGAGAGAGGTTGTCCTTGATCTTCAGCTCGTAAGATTGCTCTGAAGAACTGCGAACGAGGCCTCAAACCGCCTGCTGCGCCCGCTGACGCAGGGCATGATCGACCAGCACGAGCCAGACCATGGCCTCGACGATGGGCACGGCGCGGGGCAGGACACACGGGTCATGGCGTCCGCGGGCGGCAAGCTCGGTATTCTCGCCGGAGGCGGTCACCGTCTGCTGCGCTTTGGTAATGGTCGCCGTGGGCTTGAAAGCGACACGAAAGACGATGTCCTCACCATTGCTGATGCCGCCTTGGATGCCGCCCGACCGATTGGTGATGGTGCGCGCGCGCCCCTCGCGCATTTCAAAAGCATCGTTGTGCTCCTGACCGGTCAGCTTCGTTCCCTCAAAACCGGAGCCGATCTCGAATCCCTTGGTTGCCGGCAAACTCAACATCGCTTTGGCCAAATCGGCCTCGAGCTTGTCGAAGGCAGGCTCACCCAATCCGGGAGGGCAACCCCGCACGACGCACTCGATCAAGCCGCCGACCGAATCGCCGGCCGAACGTGCTTCTTTGATGCGCGCGATCATGCGTTCCGCCGCCGCGGCGTCGGGACAGCGCACAGCGTTGGCTTCGATGGCGGCCGCGGTCACTTGCGCAGGATCGATCGACGCTTCGATCTGATGAATACGGCTCACCCAAGCAAGCACTTCCATTCCCGGATGCAACGCATCGAGGACCTTGCGCGCGACGACACCGGCCGCCACACGTCCGATCGTTTCACGGGCGGAAGCTCGCCCCCCGCCCTGCCAATTGCGGATGCCGTATTTGGCCTGATAGGTGAAATCGGCGTGCGATGGACGGAAAGCCGTCTCCATCTCTTTGTAAGCTTCAGGGCGGGCGTCTTCGTTGCGGACGAGAATGGCGATGGGTGTTCCGGTGGTTTTCCCTTGGAATACGCCGGACAAAATCTCACACCGATCCGCCTCTTTGCGCGGGGTGACAATGTCGCTTTGCCCCGGACGCCGACGGTCGAGTTCGCGCTGGATGTCGGCCTCGGCAAGATCGAGCTGCGGCAGACATCCATCGATGACCACGCCGACTCCGCCGCCATGGGATTCACCCCAGGTGGCGATGCGAAAAAGTTGCCCGGCAACGCTCGACATATTTCGTGATTATAAACGCGGCCTCAGGGGAAGCGAGGATACTTGGAGAAGTCCGGCTTGCGCTTTTCGACAAAGGCTTGTCTGCCTTCTTTGGCCTCCTCGCTGAGGTAGTAAAGCAGCGTGGCGTTACCCGCCAGGTCGAGCAATCCCATCTGGCCGTCGCAATCGGCATTGAGCGCGGCCTTGAGGCAGCGCAGGGCCATGGGTGAGAGATCAAGTATTTCGCGGCACCATTTGAGCGTTTCCTCCTCAAGCTGCGCGAGCGGGACAACGGTATTGACCAATCCCATGTCGAGCGCCTGTTGCGCGTCATATTGGCGGCAGAGAAACCAGATCTCCCGGGCCTTTTTTTGTCCGACGACCCGCGCGAGATAGCTGGCACCGAGGCCGCCATCGAACGATCCGACCCGCGGTCCGGTCTGTCCGAAGCGTGCGTTGTCTGCCGCAATCGTCAGATCGCAGACGACATGCAACACATGGCCACCACCGATAGCGTAGCCGGCAACCATGGCCACCACCGGCTTGGGAAGTCCACGAATCTGCTTTTGTACATCGAGGATATTAAGTCGGGGCACACCATCGGCCCCGATGTAACCGCCGTCGCCGCGCACCTTCTGGTCGCCGCCGGAGCAAAAGGCTTGGTCTCCCTCCCCGGTGAGAATAACCACCCCGATCGATGCATCATCGCGACAGTGGTCGATAGCGTTTTTCATTTCCTCGACTGTCTGCGGACGAAACGCATTTCGCACCTCCGGACGATTGATCGTGATCTTGGCGATCCCGTCGTCCGTCTTCTCGAACTTAAGATCCGTGTAGTCCTTGATCTTGTGCCAGATCGTTTTGCTCATGAAGAAAGGAAAGCAGAAGCCGCCGGATGAAGCCAGCACGGGGCTGATCCAAGGCTCACAGCCCCAAAGTGCGCAGGATGAAATCGAAAAAATTGGCCGCCTCGGCGGCGAAAGCGGCAGCATGGGCAAGAAGTTCGCGCCCGAAGCTGGCAAAGCTGACATAGGGTGTGGCAATGATCAGCAAAACGGAAAGCAGCAGCAGGTTCATCAGGTAGATAATGGTAAGGGAAAACAATGTGCCGCCGTAGGCGAGGTCGGACTGGCCCTTCGGAATCATGGAGAGCGTGAACGTGGCGTGAAACGCCCAGGTGCCTCCCAGGAGCCCGTAAAGCACGGCACGATACGGCTCAAGATCGTAAATGAGCGATCCGAGCCCGTAGACACCGATGACGATGACGCTGTAGATCGGCACGAAATACGGCGAAAGGGCAATCCATGTGTTGATCTTGGAGGAGACGATGTGGCCGCCGTCACGCCCGACGCGGAACTGCGAGACGCGTCCACCCATGAGCAGAACCACGAGCGCGTGGGTGAGCTCGTGGCCGAAGACATAGATGACAAGCGGTCGCGGCAGACCGAAATAGATGATGAGCCAAAGGACCGCGCCGAGGCCGAAGAACCAGAACTCTTCCGTGGCCCAGAAATGATAGCGAACGGTGGCATGGGTGAGTGCACTGAAGAAAGCCGCGGTGAGCACATAGCACGGCGGCAGGAGAAAAAGTCCGACGATGAATTTCACCCACCGGACGGGGATGCCGACCGGCTCGTCCATCGTTCCGGCGAACGTTGTGTTGAGACGGTTGCCCCGCGGCTTGGACGGGCGGCGGGAGCGTCGGGTCATGGGCAGGAACGCGTCAGGCGCGCCCCATGTAGGCACCGTTGCGCGTGTCAATCTTCACCAATTCACCTTCCTTGATGAAAAGCGGGACATTGATGATCAAACCGGTCTCGAGGGTGGCGGGCTTTTGCACGTTGCTGGCGGTGTCGCCTCGCAAGCCTTCGGGAGACTCGACGACTTTGAGCGTGACCGAGGCGGGGAGTTCGACTTCGACGGCGCGACCTTCCGCGTAAAGGACTTCGACTTTCAGGTTCTCGACGAGGTAATCCTTCGCGCTGGCGAGCAGCGTTTCATCCAATTCGATCGTCTCGTAGCTCTCTGGATCCATAAAGTGGTAGCCCTCGTGGTCCTTGTAGCTGAATTCAAGTGGGCGGCGCTGAAGATCCACCAACTCGACTTTTTCGGTCGAACTGAATCGCACGTCGCTGGATTTGCCGGTTTTGATGCTGCGGATGATGGCTTGAACGAAAGCGCGGAGGTTGCCGGGCGTGCGGTGGTGCACCTCGAGCACGACGTAGGTGTCGTTGTTGTATTTGATGGCCATTCCTTTGCGGAGATCGTTGGCAGCAGGCATAGAGAGTCGTGGTGGATATTTGAGAAGTGTTTGGAAAAACCTCAGACACCCGGGAGGCGCGAGAGGTCCTGCGAATCGACGACACCGATCGGGCGGTTGTCTTGATCCACCACGATAAGATCGTCGATGCGGTGGGTCTTTAGCATGTGCAAGGCCTCGGCGGCAAGCCTGTCGCCCTGGATCGTGATAGGCGCTTTGGTCATGAATTTGCCGACCGGTTGCACCCCCAAGTCGGGATGCTCTTGGTAATGGCGGGCAAAGTCGCCGTGGGTGAAGACGCCGCGAAGTTTGCCATCAGCCCCGACCACCGCAGACGCGCCGGTGCGGCATTTGGTGATACACTTGAGCGCGTCGAGTACGGTTGCTTTCTCATCCACCACGGCAAGCTGGGTGGATTTGCGCATGATCTGGTTTACCCGGTTGAGGATCACGCGGCCCAGGCTCCCGCCCGGGTGAAAACGGGCAAAGTCGTCTTGGTTGAACCCGCGTGCCTCGAGCAAAACCATGGCTAAGGCGTCGCCGAGGGCCAACATGGCCGTGGTGCTCGACGTCGGGGCGAGATTAAGCGGGCAGGCCTCCTGGGCCACCGCGACGTTGAGACAAAGGTCGGCCGCCTGCCCGAGGGTGGAATCAGGACGGCCGGTCACAGCGATAAGCTTGACGTCGAATTTGGCCAAGGGCGGAATGATGTTGAGCAATTCGGCCGTCTCGCCGCCATAGCTGAAGGCCAACACAACGTCGCCATCGGCCACCAAACCAAGGTCGCCGTGGAGGGCGTTGAGGGAGTTGAGGACCACGGCCGTGGATCCCGTGCTGGTGAGAGTGGCGGCAATTTTATCGCCGATGTGCCCGGATTTTCCGACACCGCAAACGACGATTTTGCCGCGATCCTCCAGGCAGGACATCATGGTCTCAACCGCCTGACCGAAGGCTTGACCGTCGAGGTTTTCCGCCAAACGGCGCAGTTCATCCGCCTCGATGCCGATCACGCGGCGGGCTTTGGACAGATAATCCATGTATCGGAGATGATTTCGCGGAACCGCAGGCAAAAGCGAGAGTGATTTTCTGGGTTGCCGGTCGGGCAGCTGGGGCTTAAAGGTTTCCCGATGCGACGCTTCGTAATTCTCCTCACTGCCCTGCTGATGGCCGGAAGCTGTCTGGCCCAAGACTTTGTCGCACCCCGGCAACCGCGCCGCGAAGTGGCGCCCCCGCCGAAACCGGTGACGCCGCTCAGTCCAGATTCCGATTTGGAAGGTGTCGTGGCGGCCGCTTTTCAGATGAAGCAACCCTGGCAGCTGGTCAACCCATTGGCGGCCAAGGGCTACGGAGACGGACGTTACCTTACGTCTTGGGACGAAAATGATCCCGGTAAACCGAAGGGCTTTATCGTCTTTGGTTGGCGGATCTGGTAAAAAGCACGCTCAGCTGTCGCGGCCCAGCAGCATCAGGGCCAATGAACCTAAGATTTCGCCGCGCGAGCTGAAGGATTTGAGCGAGCAGATCGCCTCATCTGTCCAGTAAGCAGCGCGTTCGCGCGAACCTTCGATTCCGAACACCGCGGGAAAAGTCATCTTGCCGGCCGCGGCATCCTTGCCGGCGGTTTTGCCCAATTTTCGGGCGCTTTGCGTGGCATCGAGGATGTCATCTTGAATCTGGAAAGCCAAACCGAGGGCAAAACCGAAACGATCGAGTGCGGCGATCCGGGCTTTCGACGCCCCGGCGCACATGGCTCCCAGTTTGAGCGAGGCACGCAACAACATACCCGTCTTGGCGGCATGGATGAAATAAAGCGCTGGTTCGGATGGCTTTTTGTTCTCCGCCTCAAGGTCGGCCACCTGCCCGGCGATGAGTCCGCGGGAACCGGAAGCTTGGGCCAGCTCTAGCACCAAATCAGCCGTCGTGTATCGGGCACGCGGTCGGGCGGTGGACAAAACGGCAAAGGCTTCAGTGAGCAAAGCATCACCGGCCAGAACAGCGACGCCCTCGCCGAAAACTTTATGCGAGGTGGGCTTGCCACGGCGCAAGTCATCGTCATCCATACATGGCAAGTCATCGTGGATCAGCGAGTAGGTGTGGATCATTTCGACCGCACAGGCGGCAGGCATCGCATCGCGGATCGTGCCTCCACAAGCCTCCGCCGCCGCGCAGGCAAAGACAGGCCGCAGCCGCTTGCCACCGGCGAGCAAGCTGTAGCGCATGGCGCGATGGATGGCGGCGGGCTTGGTGACAGCGGCCGGAATCGCGGCGCGCAAGGATTTTTCAACCGCTTGCCTCGTGCTTTGGAGCCAGCGCGGGAAGGAAAGTGTGCTCATGGTTTTTGACCTTTGCGTTTGGCCTGCAGCGCGGGAATCACTTTGGATAGCGGCAGACAGTTCACGACATCATTTTTGGTAAGCCAACCCTTGCGGGCTACACCGATACCGAAATAAAGATTCTGCAGCCCTTCCGTCGAGTGCGCATCGGGATTAATGACACATTTGACACCCTTTTCCCGGGCCAAGCGCCACCAACGCCAATCCATGTCGAGGCGATGCGGGTCGGCATTGAGCTCGATCATCGTGCCGGTCTCGGCCGCAGCGTCGAGGACCGCCGGAATGTTCACCGCGTAGGGCTCGCGACGAAGCAAGAGGCGCCCCGTGAGGTGTCCAAGCATTGTGACGTGGGGATTTTCGATGGCGCGTATGATGCGCTTGGTCATTTCCACTTCGCCGAGGGTGAAGGAGGAATGGACGCTGGCCACGACGTAGTCGAGTTGCGCCAGCACCGCATCGGGAAAATCCAGTGAGCCGTCTTTGAGGATGTCGCATTCGGTGCCGCTGAGGAGACAAAAGCCGACGAAGTCTTTGTTGAGCGCATTGATCTCCGCGACCTGTTTTTTTAGACGGGCGGCATCGAGTCCGTTGGCTTGGAAGGACGCTTTGCTGTGGTCGGCTATGCCGAGATATTCCAGCCCGAGATCCTGCGCAGCGACCGCCATCTCGGCCAGGGTGTTTCGTCCGTCGCTCGCGCGGGTGTGGTTATGGAATGTACCGCGGAGGTTTTCCAGCTTCACCAGATCAGGCAGCTTGAGCTGTTGCGCGGCCTCGAACTCGCCCCGGTTTTCTCGCAGCTCGGGCTCGATGTAATCGAAACCGAAGAGCGCGTAGAGATCGCGTTCCTCGTGGATTTTCGGGATCGAGGGCGCGCCGGATTTCGTGGGAGCCAGCCGATATTCGTTGAGTGTCCAACCGCGTTCCTGAGCCAAGCCCCGGAGGACGATATTATGCTCCTTACTTCCGGTGAAATAGTTGAGCGCAAAGGGGTATTCGGCATCCGTTACTACGCGCAGATCGGCCTGGATGCCTCCGGCCAAAACCACACTCGACTTGGTGTCGCCAGCGGCAAGAACACTTTCAACCAGAGGATGACCGCGGAAAGCGCGGGAAATTTCCGCCGGGGCTTTGGTCGACACGATAAGGTCGATGTCATGGACGGTTTCGTTGCGCCGCCGCGTGCTGCCGCCGACAGAAATACGGATAGTGTCGGGGTGGATCCGCAGATCGTCGTAGAGCGTGTGGGCGGCCGAAGCAGCGGCAGAGGCAAGATGACGTCCCGCCCCTTGCTGCAACGCTGCGAGAGCATGGAGCAGCTTATCTTGGGTTTTGACGCCGAACCCTTCGAGGCCGGCAACTTTTCCTGCCCGGCAGGCCTTTGCCAGATCGGCGGCCGAGGCGACGGCAAGCTTGTCATAGAGGGTTTTAATTTTCTTCGGACCGAGGCCCGGGACGTCAAAGAGTTCGAAAAGCTTCGGGGGAAACTGCGCCCGTAGCTCCTCGTAGTAAGGCAGGTCTCCGGTCTGGACGAGCGTGGTGATTTTATCCCGTAACGCCTCGCCGAGGCCGGGGATACCTTTCAATTTGTCCTCGCGAACAAGCGTGCCGAGATCGCCTTCCAG
>JBIJDZ010000104.1:0-3968 GCA_044343805.1 Chthoniobacterales bacterium
CCTATTCTCGGCCTGGCTGGTTTGGCTGTGGCCTTCATCACTTACCGTCGTCTTGCGCTCCAGTCGGGCGGCGAAGGGCGTGTCGCCGAAATCGCCAGCGAAATTCACAACGGCGCCATGGTTTTCATGCGCCGCGAACTCTTGCTCATTGGCGCCTTCGCCGTCGTGGTCGGCGGCTTGCTGGTTTTCAAAGATCCGTGGGAGTCGATGGCCTTCTTCATGGGAGCCGCCGCCTCATCTCTCGCCGGCTACATCGGTATGCACTCCGCCACGCGCGTCAATGTACGCACCGCCATGGCGGCAAACCAGAAAGGGGCGGGGGCCGCTTTGACCACGGCCTTCTTCGGCGGATCGGTCATGGGTCTTACCGTTGCCTCGATGGGTTTGCTGGGAGTCGGCGGGCTATTCCTTTTCTTCGGAGAAACCGAAAAAGACGTCCACATCATCCATGGTTTCGCCATGGGAGCATCGCTCGTGGCGATTTTCTATCGTATCGGTGGTGGGATCTTCACCAAGGCGGCGGATGTCGGTGCCGATTTGGTCGGCAAAGTCGAGGCAGGTATCCCCGAGGATGACCCGCGCAACCCGGGGGTGATCGCCGACAACGTGGGCGACAACGTGGGTGATGTTGCCGGCATGGGCGCGGACCTTTTCGAGTCCTACTGCAACGCGATGATCGCCTCGATGGCGATTGCCGCGACACTCACGATTGCGCAATGGGAAACACTTTCCGCCGCCCGCGCCAATTTGATGTTCTTGCCGCTGGCTCTGGCTTCGACCGGTTTGCTCTGCTCCCTGGCGGGCATCGCGCTCGTGCGTATCGCCTCCAACAGTCAACCGGCCCGTGCTTTGCGCACGGGCACAGTCGGTGCCGCTCTCTTGTTCGTGCTGTTGGCCGGAGCCGTGATCACCGGCCTCGGCGTGGATCTTGCCGTTTGGCTCTGCGTCATCATGGGGTCTGTCGGCGGTATCGCGATCGGGCTTTCCACCGAGTATTACACCGGTGGTGCGCCCATGAGGTCGATTGCCAAGGCGGCTTTGACCGGCGTGGCCACCGTCATGATCCGCGGTCTGGCCGTTGGCATGGTTTCAGTCGTTATACCTCTCGCCGTGGTGGCTTTGATTATTCTCGGGGCCAGTCACTTTGCCGGTCTCTACGGTGTGGGTATCGCCGCGGTCGGCATGCTGGCCACCATCGGCATCACGATGAGTATCGACGCTTACGGTCCGATTGCTGACAACGCAGGCGGCATCGCCGAGATGGCTGGGTTGGGCAAAGAGACCCGGGGCATTACCGACAAACTCGACGAGGTGGGCAACACCACGGCGGCGATCGGCAAAGGCTTCGCCATCGGTGCCGCATCATTGGCGGCCTTGGCGATCATTGCGGCTTTCATCAACGTCATCAAAACCAACAATCCCGGTTTCCAGTTGCTCATCTCCGACCCGCGCGTTCTGACTGGTATCTTCATCGGCGGCTTCATTCCGTTCCTGGTCAGTGCTCTGTCCATGACGGCCGTCGGTGCAGCCGCCCAAGAGATGATCGAGGAAATTCGCCGCCAATTCCGGGAGATTCCTGGATTGCTGGAAGGAACCGGGAAGCCGGATTCGGGCTCCTGCGTGCGTATTGCGACCGATGCCGCCATCAAGCGCATGATCGCCCCAGCCGGCATTGCTGTCTTTTCCCCCGTGGTGATCGGTTTCGGGTTCGGCGCGGCCACGTTGGGCGGGATGCTGGTCGGTGCGCTGCTCGGCTGCGTGCTCCTCGCTCTCTTCATGGCCAACTCGGGCGGAGCTTGGGACAATGCCAAGAAATACATCGAGCACGGCCATTATGGTGGCAAAAACTCCGATGCCCATCGTGCTTGCGTGGTGGGGGACACCGTAGGTGATCCCCTCAAAGACACCTCCGGTCCGTCGATGAACATTCTCATCAACGTCATGTCGATCGTCAGCCTGGTGATCGCGCCGTTGCTCAAATAACAGCGCGTGTACAGGGGCTTTGGCCTTCTGGCGCCCCGTGATTCTTTAAAATCTCAAACCGCGGCCGGCTGGGCTTTGGCTGCGGCTTTTTTCGGAGTCTTCTCGCGAGGCTTGCGTTCTTCGAATTCGAAGCCGACTTTGCCGGTCTTTTTGTCGAGAACGAGGAAGGCATTGAACGGCCGGCCCTTCTTCGAGATGAATTTGGTCAAGAGACTTGTTTTGCCTTCGGCGCAGATTTTGCGGACGTCGTCGGGGCTGATCTCGCGTTGGAGAATCATCTTGCCCATACGGAAAGCGCACTTCTTTTCGGGTCCGAGACCATGCTCGCAGGCGTAGGCGTTGCCAGAATCGTAAATGCCGCCATTTTCGCAGACGGGGCATTTCTCCACGATGAGCGTGGCGGATTCTTTGTTGAAAGGTTCGTTGTTGCGGATGCCGCCGTCGCCGAAGTCGAAGGTGGTTTTCCATTCGGTGCCCTCGCTGAGGGCGAGCTTGGCCTCGAAGGGGCGGCCCATCTTGCTTTTGAAGCCTTTGAGCGGGCCGACGCTGCCAGTTTCGAGCAGAGTGCGCACCTCTTCGGGTTCAAGTTCGCGGCTGCTGACGGTTTTCCAGACGACAAGTTTGCACTCGGGATTTTTGCAGTCGTAGGCCTTGAAGGATTCTTTGAACCCGGCGGTGCTGCCGCATTTGGGGCACTGGGCGGCGAGGTCCTTGAAATTGCCGCCCATGGTTTCGCTGTTCACATGACCCGAGGCGTCTTTGATTTTTTTGATCACGCCGGCGACGAGGTCGCGGATCTCCTGCATGAAGGCGTCGCGTTTGAATTCCCCGGCTTCCATCTGCTTGAGCTTGTACTCCCATTCGCCGGTCATCTCGGGCGAGCTGAGCGCGCCGATCTGCAATTCGCGGAGGGCGGTGATGAGCTTGATGCCCTTGGCGGAGGCGGCGAGCTCGCGGCCTTCGCGGCGAATGTATTCCTGCGTGAGAAGACCTTCGATGATGGCGGCGCGGGTGGCGGGCGTGCCGAGGCCACGCTGGCTCATGGCTTCTCGGAGTTCCTCGTCCTCGACAAATTTACCGGCTCCTTCCATGGCCGAGAGCAGGGTGGCTTCATTGAAGCGCGGTGGCGGCTTGGTCTGGCATTCCTTGATTTCGATGGCCTGGGCCGTCGCCGTTTCACCATCTTTGACCGCCACCAGCGAGGTGTCATCCTCACCGACAGCTTCTTTGCCGTAAACCTCGAGCCAGCCCGGTTCGCGCAGGATCTTGCCTTCGGTTTTGAATTTTTCCCCGGCGATCTCCGTGATGCGTTTGGTCACCTCGAACTTGGCGGCAGGGTAAAAGACCGCGATGAAGCGCCGGGTCACGAGGTCGTAAAGCTTCATCTCGTATTCATCGAGATTCGCCGGGCTGGCGCCGGTCGGAATGATCGCATGGTGGTCGCTGACTTTGGCGTTGTTGAAAATACGCGGGGAAGGTTTCACCCAGTCGTTCGCCAGCGCTTTGCGAGCGTGCGGGGCCAGCGAAGGATCATCGATGCTGCCGAGGACTTTTTTGGCGACCGGAAGGTTGTCTGAAGGGAGATAGCGCGAGTCGGTTCGCGGGTAGGTGAGGACCTTGTGTTTTTCGTAAAGCGACTGGGCGAGTTGCAGGGTGCGCTTGGCACTGAAGCCGAAGCGGCCGTTTGCTTCGCGCTGGAGGGTGGTGAGATCGTAAAGCAACGGGGGAGCCTGGGTGGTGGGCTTGCGCTCTTCGGTCACGGTGCCGGACTGGCCTTGGCATTTGGCTTGGATTTCCTCAACCTGGGCGCGATTCCAGATGCGCTCGGCTTTGGCGTCTTCGTCTTCGGACTTTTTGAAATTTTCGTCGTACCATTTGCCGGGGTAATTGCCCGCGGCGACCGCAAAGTCACCATGAAGTTCGAAGTAGGTGCGGGATTCGAAATTGCGGATTTTTTCCTCGCGCTCGACAAGAATGGCGAGAGT
>JBIJDZ010000105.1:0-3965 GCA_044343805.1 Chthoniobacterales bacterium
CGGTTCCGGGCGGCTGCGAGACAGCCGGCACATGCCATCCATCGAGAATTTCGCCACCGCAGAAGCCCTCGATTCCGCCCAGAAACTCGCCCGTATGGGCATGATAAAAGGAGGCCAGTTGACCGGATGCAGTTTTGCGCAGGAAACGGCGGTAAAGAAAGGGCGGCAATCGCCGCATCCCATCGATCATCACCACAAAGGCCCGATCACACTTGGCCCGCGTCATCGCGGCAAACTGCTGATGCAAAGAGTCCACCGCGTCCGGAAAAATGGATACCTCCGCCACCGGCAAAGCGAAGAAAAGCTGCGTTACTTGGTTTTGAAAAATCGGACCGCGCGAGCCACGCTTGCGGCCCTGCACCGACACGGCGCACTCAAGGGCTCCTTCCGACACCCCGCGGGCCAACAATACCGAAGCATGGGCCCGCATAGCGACCGCGAGAAAATAGGGCAGGGCAAAGATGCCGCCGGTAAATTCTTCCGCGCGCCTTTTCATCGCCGACGTCTCTTCCTTGCTGAAATGCACCACTTGAAAAAGGGCCGGACCTCTGGCCGGGGGAGACCCGCCCAACGAAACCACACGGCTCTTCCGCAGCTCCCAGTAACGGTCGAGAAATGGCTGCACCTCGCGAATCTTGGCCGGAAGCGACGAATTGGCCACGGCAAATGGCTCGGCCCAGGAATTGTTTTCCGCCCGCCCGTCGGGATCAGCCGCCAGTCGCGCAATCTCGGCCAAGGCCAACTCCAGTCCGCGGGCATCGAAGAGCAAGTGACACCAACTCATCATCACGACGGCCCCGTCCGGGCGCGGCACCACATCGAAATGTAACCTTCCCTTCCACCGACCCGTCAAACGCTCCACCGCCAAGCGTTCCGGATCCACATCGGAGGAATGCTCCACCACCCGTACTTCCGCCGGCGAGCCGGGGCCCCACTCGGGCACGGACCACGGCCAACGACGAAAAATGCGCCCCGCAAGAATCGGTTGATTGAGGGCAAACATTTCCACGGCACGCCGCAGCCGCTCGACCGAAAATCCGGAGCCGACCTCCACGAAGGTCACCCCGACATGACGACCTTGTCCGGCCCTCCGCATCAGATCTTCCAATGCGAGCAGGTAGCAGTCGCATCCACCCAGGGGCGCGCGCCATTTTTTTGAAAACAACCGCATCAAGCCGCCCCGGGGCAACGCCGCAGCAAGGCCGCCAAATTCGCCGCGGTGGCGAAGTTTTGTTTGTTCACCTCCGCCTCGGGAATCCGCACCCCGAAACATTCTTCCGCTGCGATCATCAACTGCATGATACCCATGGAATCCAGTCCGGCGGCAAAGAGATCGGTAGCCGGCGTCATGGCTTCTCCTGTCTCCAGAAACCTTTCACGGATTAGCACGAGCAATTGCGCCTCAAGATCACCGGGAAGTTGTGTGCCCATCACGCCATTCATGCCCGGCACAGGATGATATGACAACCCATCTTCCTCCCCAACAACCGACCGGAGGTTGCCTATTGATGTGGGTAACTCACCCCATTGAGCACGCTCACGAGCCCAGCTTTGCTGGACTCGTGCCGTAACCCGACTGCGGGCGAAGGCTCCGCGCGAAGTGTCCGGTGAACACCCGCGCGGACACCGAATTCACCGCATAAGAAAAACCAATGAACATACTCAGCACTTGGAACCCGATCCGGGAAATGGAACACGCCGAAAACCGCCTCAGCCGATTGTTTGGCCGGTCGCTTGTCCCCTTCATGGGGGATGAACCCTTCACCGCCTCCGAGTGGACCCCGCTCGTTGACGTGGCCGAAGACGACAAGGAATACACCATCAAGGCCGATCTCCCGGAAGTCCGCAAAGAGGATGTGCATGTAACCATCGAAGACGGTTCACTGCGCATCACCGGCGAACGCAAGTTCGAGAAGGAAGAAAAAGGGCGCCGTTACCACCGTGTCGAACGAGCCTACGGAAAATTCGAGCGCTCATTCGTGCTGCCCGAAGGTGCCAAGACGGACAAAATCAAAGCGGAATTCAAGGACGGCACGCTGCAGGTGCACCTACCCAAAGTTCCGGAAATCCAAGCCAAGGCCCAAGAAGTTCCGGTCACCTGAATCTGATCGTAGCCGTGTGCGCTTTCCATGGCGCACACGGCGGACCGGCAGAGTTCAGCGCACCGGCTTGGCCGGTTGCTGCTGGCTCAGGCAATGCACCGAACCAAGGCCGATGATAAGGTCGCGGCAATCAACCGGAAAGATCTTGCGACCGGGAAAGACCGAAGCGAGCAAGTCCGCCGCGTCGGCGTCGCGGGGATCATCGAAGACCGGAAGGAGCACCCCTCCGTTCACAATCAAAAAATTGGCGTAGCTGGCCGGTAGCCTTTGGCCCTCATGCTCCAAACGACGCGCCGGCATAGGTAGTGCGACAACCTCAAGGGGCTGGCCCTCCTCATCCCGTAATTTTTGCAGTGCGGCGAGATTCGCACGCAGCACCGCGTGATTCGGATCGTCGGGATTGTCTTCCATGACCGTGACCACGCGGGACTTGCCGACGAAGCGCGTCAGATCGTCGATGTGGCCGTCGGTGTCATCGCCCTCGATACCGTCCCCGAGCCAGAGGATATTGCGCACACCGAGCCAAGTGCGCAGCGCGTTCTCGATCTCCGCCGGCGACATACCCGGGTTGCGGTTCGGGTTGAGCAGGCAACTGCGCGTGGTGAGCAGTGATCCGCTCCCGTTTACTTCGATCGAACCGCCCTCCAAAACCATCGGATGGGAAAAACAGCGCAGCCCGAGTAACTTGGCCAGCGTGGATGGCACTTGGCGGTCATAGTTCGTCCCTGCGTATTTCCCGCCCCAGGCGTTGAAGTCAAAATCGGCCACCGCCACTTCCCCCGTGGCGTCGTTGACGATAAAGATCGGCCCGTGATCCCGGCACCACGGCTCGTTGGTCGGCACGTGAAAATACTGCACGCTTTCATTCCGTCCCACGTGTCTCCGCGCCTCGGCTTCCTCGGCCGCATCGCGCACGTTGACCCGCACCGGCTCGCAATTCGCCGCCGCACGGATGAGCACCCCCATCGCCGGCGGAATACGATCATAGGCCCCCGGGAAACTGATGCCCTCGGGATGAGGCCACGAAAACCACACCGCCTCCTGCGGCTCCCACTCCGCCGGCATTCGAAAACCCTCTGGCACTTGCATAGCCGCTACTCTTTCGCTCCCGCGCAAAAAATCAAGCCGCGCTGGAAAACCAACGGCCGCCCCCTTATGTTTGCCCGCCATGCCCAAGGTGTTTCTCAAAACCTACGGATGCCAGATGAATGAGCGCGACTCGGAACAAGTCGCCCAAATGCTGGTGACCCGCGGCTATGAAATAACCGCCGACGCAGAGGACGCCGATGTGGTACTGCTCAATACCTGCAGCGTCCGCGACATGGCCGAGCAGAAAGCCCTGGGCAAAATGGGCATCCTCAGCCGTCTGCAAAAAAAACGCCCGCACACCGTTTACGGCTTCCTCGGCTGCATGGCGCAAAGCCGTGGCGCCTCCCTCCTGCAGGAAGTGCCGCACCTTGATTTGGTTGTGGGCACGCAGAAGTTCCACAAAGTCGCCGACCACGTGGACGCGATCCTGCGGCGGAAAATGGCCCACGACTCCGCGATGGACGACCTGCGCATTTCCATCGTCGACACCGAAGAGGAAACCGGATCCCAGGAGACGATCCGCGACCACGTGTCGGTGCCGGCCAGTGCTTTTGTCTCGATCATGCAGGGGTGCAACATGCGTTGCACATTCTGCATCGTGCCGGACACCCGGGGCCGCGAGCGCAGCCGCCGCATCGGCAGCATCGTCGGCGAAGTGCGGGAACTGGTGGAGCGCGGCTGCAAAGAAGTCACCCTCTTGGGGCAAATCGTCAATCTTTACGGCCGCCATGAGTTTCCCAAGGCCGAGGGGAAAAGCCCGTTCGTGCAGCTGCT
>JBIJDZ010000059.1:0-12192 GCA_044343805.1 Chthoniobacterales bacterium
ACATGGACACCGGTCGGCAGCTTCCCCCAAGGTGAGAGCCGGCGCGAAAACCCCGGAAGTTGCGCGGGTACGGCGTAGGGGACCGTCACGTAATCGATGTGCCTTAATTCATCCCGGCTGGCGTTGAACCAACTTGCAACCTCGCGGGCAACCCACCCGGCATCAGCGGCGTGTGCATGTTCACTTGCCACGGTCACACTCCAAAGGTGCGAACCCGTGGGAGCGAGTGTGGGCGCGACATTTGTCAAGAGTGCCGCATGCATTACGGCCATTTCCGGCTGACGAGGAGGGAGGCAAAGCCACGCGCCTCTGTACCATGCCCGGGGCGCCGCAAAATAGTGAACACCTGTGGGGCGGCCGGGGCGCGCTGATCCGCGACCCAGCAGTCGACATGCCGCAGGCTCATCCGTGGCCACAACGACACTGGTTCCGTCCAGCATCTCTCCATCTGGGAGACGAACGCCGGCCGCGCAACCGTTGTGGCAAAGTACTTCAACCACTGGAGCGTTATAGCGAATCGCACCCGCCGGAAGTAGATCAGCCAATTGCCGGCCAATGGAACCCACCCCATCTCCCGGCAACAAGGCGCGGCCAGTTGCAAAGTGCTTCAAGTATCCGAGTAACAGTGTTGCACTGGTTTGCAGATCAGGGTCAAGGAGCACGCCGCCGAAAAACGGACGCGCAAAATTTGCCAGAAATTTGGGGCTGAATCCCCTCCGCACCAGCAAATCTGCAACAGAAGTGTCATCATTATGTCGGACAAACCCCTCGAGGACCAGAGCGCCCAAGCGCAGCATGTCGGATACGTCCATCACCCGCGGCCTGATGACATGCCTCGCTGTACGGAACAAAGCCATGGGGTGTAACAGCGGATTTTCCATTGGAACCGGATTTCCGCATCCGACGAAAAGTGCGCCCGACCGAAATCGCCCGCCGCCAAGCGATTTGTAATCAAGATGCCGCTGGGCCGTCGGGTAGGAGTCGAGCAGGACTTGAAAACCGCGATCGAGAACATAGCCATCCGTTGACTTTCGCGATACCACGCGACCGCCTGGCACCGAGCCCGCTTCGCACAAAACAAACTCTACGCCATTTCTGGCCAAAACCTTGGCACAAGTAAGACCGGCCAGCCCCCCGCCAACAATGATTGTCTTTTTGATTTTGGCCTGCATGTGGCGTGAATTTTGCTGCGAGTGTTTTGTATCTGCAATAAATTCACAACTACATGGACAAAAACCCAACCGTAGAATTTGAAAAAGAAATCATCGACCAACTGAAGTTCACACTGGCTCGTGACTCGGTGACAGCCTCGCGGCGGGAATGGTGGATCGCCACATCGATGGCTATCCAAAAAATCATCATTGCTCGGATGATGAAGACGTTGGCCGTGCACACCGAGGGCAACGTCCGCCGCGTTTATTACCTTTCCATGGAATTTCTCATGGGTCGTCTTTTTGTGAACAACATGATCGCGGCGGGCGTGTTGGACGAAGTCACGGAGGCGCTGCGCAACCTCGGGCATCCCCTCGAAGAAACGCGGGACGAGGAATATGACATGGCTTTGGGCAATGGCGGTCTCGGCCGCCTTGCCGCATGCTTTCTCGACTCTCTGGCCACGCTGGACCTGCCCGCTGTCGGCTACGGCATCCACTACGAATACGGGCTCTTCAAACAGGAATTCCGCAATGGCTACCAAGTTGAACTTCCCGATGCTTGGGTGCAATACGGGTCGCCTTGGGAAATCATCCGCCCTCAGCACCAACAGGAAATCCCCGTTTACGGCCATGTCGAAATGATCGATGACGGCAAAGGCACCCAGCAACCGGTCTGGATCGGTTTCCGCAAACTCATCGGTGTACCCTATGACATACCAATCCCGGGTTTCGGCACGGAAACAGTCAATTTTTTACGTCTCTGGGAATCACGGGCTCCTGAAGAGTTCGACTTCGAGGCTTTCAACCGCGGAGGCTACGAAGAGGCGGTACGGCAGAAAAACATGGCCGAAACAATCAGCAAAGTCCTTTACCCTAACGACCAAACCGATGCAGGCAAAGAACTGCGCTTGTTACAGCAGTATTTTTTTGTCGCTTGCTCCCTGCGCGACATCATTCGCCGCTTCGAGAAAGACAACACCGACTGGGACGCATTTCCCGACAAAGTGGCCATTCAGCTCAACGACACCCATCCCGCCATCGGCATCCCGGAATTGCAGCGTTTGTTGCATGACGAGTATGGCCTGCCCTGGGAGAAGGCGTGGTCAATTGTTACGCGAACCTTTGCCTACACCAACCACACCCTGCTTCCAGAGGCTCTGGAAAAATGGAGAGTGGGACTGTTTCGCAAGGTGCTTCCCCGCCACCTGCAGATCATATTTGAAATCAACAAGCGCTTCCTCGACGAAGTAGAAACGAAGTGGCCGGGCGACATTGAAAAAAAACGTCACCTTTCTCTCATCGAGGAAAATCACGAGCAAATGATCCGCATGGGGCACCTGAGCGTGGTTGGTAGCCATTCTGTCAACGGCGTGGCGGCTATTCACACACAACTGATCAAGTCGGAACTCTTTCCCGATTTTCACGCGCTTTATCCCGGCAAGATCAACAACAAGACCAATGGCATCACGCCGCGTCGATGGTTGCTTGCCTGCAACCCGCGGCTCGCCGACCTCATCACCCGCAGCATCGGCCACGGATGGGAGCGCGATCTCGGGAAGCTTCGCCAACTCGAGCCCCTCGCCGATGATGCGTCGTTCCGCGAGGAGTTCATGGCGGTCAAATATGCAAATAAGACGCGTCTTGCCCAACGGATTTTGCAGGAGTGCGGCGTGCAGGTTGATCCGTCCGCCCTGTTCGACGTGCAGATCAAGCGCTTGCACGAATACAAACGCCAGCATCTGAATTTGCTGCACATTCTCGCGCTTTATCGTCGCTTGATCAACGATCCCGAACTCGACATCCCGCCTCGCGTTTTCATTTTCGCCGCCAAAGCAGCTCCCGGCTACGACATGGCCAAGCTGATTATCAAAGCGATTAACGCCGTGGGGACTCGCATCAATTCCGACCCGCGAATAAAGGACAAACTGAAGGTTGTCTTTCTCCCGAACTACCGTGTGTCACTCGCCCAGCGCGTTGTGCCGGCCGCAGACTTGTCCGAGCAAATCTCCACGGCGGGCAAGGAAGCGTCCGGAACCGGCAATATGAAACTTGCCCTCAACGGCGCGGTTACTATCGGGACACTCGATGGGGCCAACGTCGAAATCCGTGAGGAGGTCGGAGATAAAAATATTTTTATCTTTGGTAACACCGTCGATGAGGTGCGGGAGATATTTCTCAAAGGTCACAATCCAGCGACCTACTGCAACACCGATCCCGAACTTGCCGCGGTTATTGACTGGCTGGGAACCGATTTTTTCACCGAGAGCGAAGGGCGCGACATACTTGCACCCTTGCGAGATAACCTGCTTTACCACGACCCCTACCTTTGCTTGGCGGATTTCGCTTCCTACTGCCAAGCGCAAAATGAAGTCTCGAAAGCCTTCCTGGATAAGCCGCGCTGGGGAAAAATGGCCGTGCTCAACACGGCGCGCGTCGGGAAATTTTCCAGTGATCGCACCATACTTGAATACGCTCGGGACATCTGGAACCTAAAACCGGTTCGCGTGAGCTGAGCCGCCATGGTGCCGGTTTGCTCTGGCAACTGGTGCAAGCTCCCCGCATGATGTTCCCCTCTCAGGTAGCGTCCTCATGGCCAGTGTAACATTCAAGAACGTCACCAAGATCTACCGTGGTCGCCGCGGAGAAGAGATACCGGCCGTGCTGGACCTCTCACTCGTGGTTCCCGACCGGTCGTTTGTCGCTCTTCTCGGTCCCTCTGGCTGCGGAAAGACCAGCACCTTGCGGATGGTGGCGGGTCTTGAGAGTCTCACGGCGGGGAAAATCCTCATCGGTGACAGCGACGTAAGTAACCTGGCGCCGGGTGATCGCGATGTGACGATGGTTTTCCAAAACTACGCGCTTTATCCTCATCTCACCGTGTCGGAAAACCTGGCTTTCGGCCTGAGGGTGAGGCGCTTTCCTGCCGCGGAAATTTCACGCCGCGTCCGTGATGCGGCTGCTATTTTGGGGATCGAAGATTTGCTGGAGCGTCGCCCGGCCGATTTATCCGGCGGCCAGCAACAGCGGGTTGCGTTGGGGCGTGCTATGGTCAGGCAACCGCGCGTCTTTCTGTTCGACGAACCACTTTCGAATCTTGACGCAACCATGCGCGCTCAGTTGCGGGCGGAACTCATAAAGCTGCATCAGCGACTCCAGACCACGATGATCTATGTGACGCACGATCAGGCTGAGGCGATGACCATGAGTTCATCGATCGCCCTGCTGCGCGACGGAAGCCTCCAACAGTGGGGCGCTCCGCTTGATCTTTACCGGCAACCCGTCAATACATTCGTCGCCGGCTTCCTCGGTAGCCCAACGATGAACTTTGTCCGCGGAACACTTTTTGCGCGGGACGGATCTCGCCTCATGTTTCGCGAAATCGGCACCGGTTCGCTGGAGATCGAACTTGCTCCACGCCGCGACATCAGCCGTCTTATCGACAAGGCGATTCTCTTGGGTATCCGCCCGGAGGACTTTCAACCGCTGCTTCCCGGAGAAACACCCGACTCTGCCACCTTCCCCGCACATCTCGACATCATCGAACCTACGGGTGCGGAATCAATCTGCTATCTACAAACCGGTGCCAACACCCTGATCTGCCGCAGTCGCCGGCCGGTCGATCCACGTGAAGCCGGACATCGCATGCTTTTTCGCGTCGATGCTTCCAAGCTTCTATTGTTCGACCCCGCGACCAATGTACGGGTCGATTGAAAACGATGCAGATTCTGCGCAACAGGGAACTGATTGAACAATACGAAGCACAGAGGCTTTCCCCATTTGCGCAGCTATCTTGCCAGTCGCGCGGCCGTAAACATCACCAGTCATTAGACCCATGGCGCACGGATTACCAACGCGATGTGGCTCGTATCATTCATGCAGCTTCGTTCCGTCGCCTCGAATACAAAACGCAGGTTTTTCTCAACGGAACAGGCGATCATTACCGCACCCGGCTCACCCATACGATGGAAGTAGCCTCGATCAGCATCACTCTGGCCAGAGCCTTGGGTTTGAACGAAGACCTTGTCCAAGCCGTCGCCTTGGCTCACGACCTCGGTCATTCACCTTTCGGACATTCCGGAGAGGAGGCCCTGGATCGTTTGCTCAAAGACCACGGAGGCTTCGACCACAATGATCAAAGCTTGCGAGTCGTCACGCTGCTGGAAAGCCCCTACGAGGGAATCGATGGACTCAATCTCTCTTTTGAAGTGCTTGAAGGAATCCAAAAACATGCCACGGCCCGCCATATCACGGGGCTCGGCAGCTATCCGTGCGCTTGTCTGGAGGGACAGATTGCGGATCTGGCTGACGAAATCGCCTACTACGCCCACGATTTGCAGGATGGTCTCGAGGCGGGCCTGATCAATCCCGCACAATTGTCCGATATCACCTTGTGCGCCGATGTCGCCCGTAAAAACAATCTCAAGCTGGGGAAATTGGACGCAAAACGCGCCAGACTCAGCCTTGCCCGGTTGATTGCCAATCATTTGATTCAGGATGTGCTAGAGACAAGTTCAGATCGGATCACCGCTTCCTCCGTGCAATCGGCCGATGAGGTTCGGCGCCATCGAGAGCTTCTCATCGGCTACAGCGAGAAAACCGCCCAAAAAACCATAGAGCTTCGCAGTTTTCTTTACGCAAATCTTTACTACCACCCCGACGTTGCCGAGGCGAACCGACGCGCTTGCGACATGCTGGCGGCCGTTTTCAACACCTATCTCATTCAACCGCAAGAACTCGGACGTGAAGCGGCACGACGTGTTGCATCGGACGGACTGCATCGCGCAGTGGCTGATTACATCGCCGGCATGACAGACCGCTACTTGCTGCGGGAGCACGCAAGGTTGTTCGGCGATCGATAAATGGCGATATGGATGCGGATACCCCGCCAAGCCGTCTTCATATACTTGGGAAAGTCATCCGTGCAGTCGTTCTGGTCTGGCTTGGTCTCCTTCTTTTCTTGGGCCTGACCCAAAGATCCATGATCTATTTTCCGTTGGTAGAAAATCAGACCTCGATAGAAAGGGAAGCTGCTGCCAAGGGGCTTCGCGCGTGGCGCAATAGCAGTGGGAAAACCATCGGCTTTTGCAGCATTGCTCCATCAAGCGGCCACCCCAGAGCGTCGGTCCTTGTTTTCCACGGGAATGCCGGCCATGCAATGCAGCGGGCGGTCTACATCCCAATCCTGAGAGATGCCTCGCCTGGCACAGCCATGTCGGTTTATTTTTTGGAATATCCTGGCTACGGGTCTCGGATCGGCTCTCCATCGCAAGAGACCCTGATTGCGGCAGCAAGAGATGCGGTCGCGCAGATGCCGGCCGACGAGAAACTGCTGCTTCTCGGTGAATCTCTCGGTAGCGGAGTTGCGTGTGCCGTTGCCGCGGATCAACCAAATCGCATTCATGGACTGTTGCTTATAACGCCCTTTGACAGCCTCTCATCGGTCGCCCGACACCATTACCCGCTCCTCCCGGTTGATTGGGTGCTCCTCGACAGATATCCCACGGCAGAGTGGTTGGATAAATTCAGCGGCCCCTGCGTATTTGTGCTCGCCGCGGAAGATACCGTCATTCCGCCCGAATGTGGCGCAAAGCTCAACGAGGCCTACGGAGGACCCAAAAAACTGATCACCGTGCAGGGGGCCACGCACAACAATTTGAGGGACATGATGACGCCATCTGAATGGCGCGATACGCTGGAGTTTATTCTTGCTGAATAAAGCCTAGCGGCGTCGCTTGATCCCGAAGGAATATCCACTGCGATGGCGCCCGCCCCCCGCGGCACGAGCTTTCACGTGCGTCGCCGTGGGATCGAGCAAAGTTGTGTATTTATAATCAAAACCCTCAAGTTTCAGCCGCGGAATTTTCATTCCGATAAAACGTTCAATGGATTCGATCATGGCGAGGTCCTCTGCTGTGACCAAAGTGAACGCATCACCCACAGCTTGGGCTCGTCCGGTTCGTCCAATGCGGTGCACGTAATCCTCCGGATGACCGGGAATATCATAATTGATCACGTGCGAGACTCCGGCGATGTCTAGACCGCGTGCGGCGATGTCAGTGGCCACCAGCACCTCGTAACGTCCGCTCTTGAATCCCTCCAGCGCTTCCTCACGCTCCCGCTGCGTGCGGTTGGAGTGCAAGGCGACAACGGAGTGGTTTTCCTTTTTCAGCTGGCGAGCAATACGGTCGGCACCGTCTTTTGTGCGGCAGAATACGAGCACGCAATCGAAATTCGTTTTCGCCATTAGCCCGGAAAGCAGTTCGTATTTTTGATCCATCGCCACGGGATAAAAAGCATGGGTTACAGTCTCGGCCGGCGACATACGCATCCCGATCTCGATTTTTTCGGGACTGTTGACCGCAAATTTTGCCAGCGATTCGATCTCGGCCGGCATGGTGGCGGAGAAGAAGAGAGTCTGCCGTTTTTTTGGAAGCTTTTGGATAATGCGACGAACCTGGGGCAAAAAACCCATGTCGAGCATGCGGTCAACCTCATCGAGAACCAAAAACTGCAAAGCTTCGAGCGGCAACTCTCCCTGCTCTATGAAATCCAACAATCGTCCGGGCGTGGCCACAATGATGTCGCAACCGTTCTGCAAATCCTCACGTTGCTTGCCATAACCGACCCCACCGTAAAGCAAGGTCACCTTGATATCGGTAAACCGCGCATAGTCGCGAAAAGCTGTCTCAACCTGCATGGCCAACTCACGTGTCGGCTCAAGGACCAAACAGCGGGGCTTGGTTTGGTGTTTACACAAAAGACTCAACACCGGAAGTCCGAAAGCAGCCGTTTTACCCGTGCCAGTCTGGGCCGAACCCATCAGGTCGCGCCCTTGCAATACGGCCGGTATTGCCCGGAGTTGGATCGGTGTCGGATCCACAAAGCCCATCGATTGTACGCCATGCACAATGGCGTCTGCCAAACCCAACTCGTTAAAACCCATATAAATTCAAAGCCATTCCATAAAAAAAGCCAGTAAGGCCCAGCAGCCTACTCTTATCAATCAAATGAGCGTCCGCGGCAAGGAGCAATCTGGAGCGCGCATCCTGAACGGGCCGAATCGCGTTGCGCCGCCCCTCCATCTGTCTGAAAATATAAAATGTTCAATGAACTGGCACGCGACAGAAGTTGAGGCTGTTCTGGCTGAGCTGCACACTGACCCCCAGCAAGGTTTGTCTGCCATGGAGGCTTCCCATCGTATGGAGAAGTTTGGCGCGAACCAACTTCCGGATGCCCCCCGCCACAGTTTTCTCAAGCGCTTTTTTCTACAGTTTCACAATGTGCTCATTTACATCCTGCTCGCGGCTGCCGTGGGCACCGCACTCCTGCAAGAGTGGATTGATACCGGCGTCATCCTCGGCGTGGTTCTTATCAATGCGCTTATCGGCGTTATTCAAGAGGGCAAAGCCGAGAAAGCTCTAGCGTCGATTCGCGCCATGCTCTCTCCGAAAGCCATGGTGCGCCGCGAAGGTCATCGACAGACGATTGACGCCGCCGAGCTTGTCCCCGGTGACATTGTGCTAATCAAAGCCGGAGACCGCATTCCGGCCGACCTCAGATTGATCGAGGTACAAAGTCTCCGTGTCGACGAGGCCCTGCTGACCGGCGAATCCGTGCCGGTTGAGAAAAGCACCGAATTTGTGAAGGAAAACGCGGAACTCGGGGACCGTTTTTGTCAGGCCTACTCCGGCACCCTCGCCACTTATGGCCGCGCCACGGGTGTTGTCGCGGCTACCGGTGCAACCACCGAGATCGGCAAAGTCAGCGGCATGCTTTCCCGCGTGCAAAGCGTAACCACCCCGCTGCTCCGGCAGATGGCCCAATTCGGACGATGGCTAAGCGCGGCCATCGTGGGCGTGGCTGCAGGCACGTTTGCCTTTGGATTCTGGGTCCGCGGCTTCGGAGCTGTCGAAATGTTCATGGCGGCCGTGAGCCTTGCGGTGGCCGCGATACCAGAGGGCTTGCCGGCAATCATGACTATAACGCTGGCCATCGGAGTGCAGCGTATGGCTCGCCGCAACGCCATCATCCGACGCCTTCCTGCCGTGGAAACGCTTGGCTCAGTCACCGTCATCTGCTCGGACAAAACTGGCACGCTCACCAAAAACGAAATGACCGTTCAGACCGTGGTCATGGCAGAAAATACCTACCGCATCAGCGGGGCCGGATATACGCCAGCCGGGGATTTCACCGTTCAGAACCAGGTGGTCACTCCGGACGAATCTCACGGCCCCTTGGTCGAACTCCTTCGCGCCGGCATACTTTGCAACGAATCCACCGTCCACGAAGTAAACGGCGCTTGGTGCCTCGAGGGAGAGCCGACCGAAGGTTCGCTCGTGGTTCTTGGCATGAAGGGTGGCTTGGACCGGACGGAAATCCGCGCGGCATTCCCGCGACTCGACAGTATCCCCTTTGACTCGGCCCACAAATTCATGGCCACACTGCATCGCGATGGCACCCGCACTTTTATCGTGATGAAAGGCGCCCCGGAAGCCGTGCTCACGGCGTGTGAAAAACAAAGAACGCACGCCGGCGATGAACCTCTCGATCTGCCGCGCTGGGAGGATCTGATGCTGCAAACAGCCCGTGAGGGCCAACGCCTCTTGGCCATTGCCATCAAAGCATGCGACGGAACCAAGCGTGATCTTTCGATTCACGATTTACAATCTGGCCTGACCCTGCTCGGCATTGCCGGGATCATCGATCCACCTCGGGATGAAGCCATCAGTGCCGTCGAGACCTGCCGTCTGGCGGGAATACGCGTCAAAATGATCACCGGCGACCATGCCGTCACGGCTAAAACCATTGGCTTAGCCTTGGGTATTGGCAATGGAACCGATGTCATCACAGGGCAGGAACTGCAAAATATTGATGATGATCACCTGCCTGAGTGCGCGCTTTCGGTGGATGTTTTTGCGAGGGCAACACCGGAGCACAAACTACGTTTGGTTACCGCGCTGCAAGCCTCGGGCCATGTTGTGGCAATGACTGGAGACGGCGTAAATGACGCCCCTGCGCTCAAACGCGCCGATGTCGGTATCGCCATGGGACAAAAAGGGACTGAAGCCGCCAAAGAAGCATCCTCCATGGTGCTGGCGGATGACAACTTTGCCTCGATCGCCCATGCTGTGGAGGAGGGGCGGGCTGTCTATGACAATCTTAAAAAAGCCATTTTGTTCATCTTGCCCACCAATGGCGGACAAGGTCTCACGATTGTTGCTGCGGTTATTCTCGGCCTCGGCCTGCCTCTTTTGCCCGTGCAAGTCCTCTGGGTCAATATGGTCTCGGCTGTCACCTTGGCTCTGGCCTTGGCTTTCGAGCCACCCGAGCCGGGTTTGATGACAAGGGTGCCGCGAGCCGCGCGAATACCCCTGTTGACCCCTCTGTTGGCTTGGCGGGTTGTGTTTGTCTCAGCACTGCTGGTGGCGGGAACTTTCGGCCACTACCTCCTGGTCAAATCCGATCCCGGAACGAGCGAGGAATTCGCCCGCACCGTGGCGATCAATACATTGGTCATCGGACAGGTTTTTTATCTTTTTAACAGCCGATACATCCTAGCGCCCTCATGGAATATCGCGGGTATCACCGGAAGTCGCCCTGTCCTCATGGCCGTCGCGATTCTCTTGGTTCTGCAAGCCGTCTTTACCTATGCCCCGCCGCTGCAAGGGCTCTTTCACACAGCGGCCATCGGACCTGTCGAATGGCTGCGAATTACGCTTCTCGGTCTGGTTCTTTTCTTCGCCGTGGAAATCGAAAAAGCCGTGCTGCGGCGAAAGTCTCTGCAAAAAATTAAGCCAACAGATAGCTGGCCACGCTGAAGTAAAACAAGAGGGTGAAAATATCTGTAAGCGCAAGAGTTAGCGGTCCGGCGGCAACCTTCGGATCCAGCTTCAACGCATGCAAAACTGTCGGCACGCTCAACCCCAGAAAGCACGCCATGCACAGTGAAAGAAAAATACTGCCGCCAATCACCACCCCCTCGAGTCCGGTTCCTCTCCAAATCCAGGCAATCAAGCCGACCAATCCCCCACAGGTCACCCCCAAAAGCACCGCCGTTCCACCCTCCCGCATAAGCGCCCGAGTATAACCTCCCAAGGTTGGCTCGGCAGCCCGCAAGTTTTGCACTGTCACTGCCATTGATTGAATACTCACGCTCTCCCCCAGACCCAACACAAGAGTCAGGAAAAAAGCCAGGATAAGGCTGTTGGCCAGCGTAAGCTCGAAAAAACCCGCTAAAAGCGCACAGATGGTGCCGCTAATGATCGTGGCGCCGAGCCATGGAAACCGGTAACGGAAAGCGCGCCATGGCGATGCATCACGCACCTGGGAAATCCGGAAACCGATGGACTCAAATAGCGCGTCTGTTTCCTCACGCTCAGCCATGTCAAACGCCTCATCTGCCAACAAGCCCACGTCTACTATCCCGACAACCCGCGTGTCCTTGTCCACAACAGGAAAAGCCAACAACTTGTGCATCACAAAAGCTTCGCACGCCTCAAGGATAGAGGCCGTCGCGGGTATGGATAGAACACGACGAACCATGATTTCCTCGAGCCTTACGTCATGGTGTGACGTCAACAGGCGACGGGTCGGCAAGACGCCAACCAATCTGTCATCGGTATCGGTCACATAAAAATAAACAATTTTTTCCCCGATGTTTTCACCCTGGCTTCGAATCAGACCCAACGCCTGACCCACAGTCATCTCTTCAGTCAATGTTGTCACATCGACACGGGCCACAGAAATGACGGGCTCGTTAAGGTGATGCGACGGCGAAGTCATGCCGGATCTATATGTTAAACAGCTTCACCGAATCGAAGCTTATCGGACAAATGAGTCACTTTTTTTCGGATGACAGCTTATTTTGCAACCAGCCGGCCGCTGTAATGGCCACCATTGCCAAGGCCCCGGGTTCCTCGAACAAGTGCGTCGCGCCAGGGATTATCGAGATCTTCACCTCACAGGTCATCCGTTTTTGTGCCTGCTCGTTGAGGGCCAGAACTTCATCGTCATCGCCTCCGACTATCAGCAAGGTCGG
>JBIJDZ010000060.1:0-12190 GCA_044343805.1 Chthoniobacterales bacterium
CGCGGGTCTTTGAGGTCGGCGCGGGAGCGGCGCAGGGCTTTGCTGATGGCGACGACGGCTTCGTCCTGTCCGATGACGGATTTTTTGAGTTCGCTCTCCATGGCGAGGAGTTTGCGCGTCTCGTTCTGGTCCATGCGGGCGAGGGGGATGCCGGTCCATTTCGAGATGACGTGGAGGATGTCGTCCTCGCTGACGACGACTTCTTTTTCGTCACGCAGAGTGCGCCAGTCGGCCAGGATTTTTTCGAGTTTCTCGCGGGACTGTTTCTCGCTGTCGCGGAGGGCGGCGGCTTTCTCGAAGTCCTGCGCTTTGATGGCGGTCTCTTTCTGGATGCGGATGTCGTCGATCTCGGATTCGAGAGCCTTCACATCCGGCGGGCGGGTCATGTTCTGGATGCGGGCGCGGGCGCCGGCTTCGTCCATGACGTCGATGGCTTTGTCCGGCAGGAAGCGCCCGGTGAGGTAGCGGTCGGATAGTTTGGCGGCGGATTCGAGGGCTTCGTCGGTGAGTTTGGCTTTGTGGTGCGCCTCGTATTTGGGGCGGATGCCTTTGAGGATGAGGATGGTGTCTTCCACGCTGGGGGCTTCGACTTTGACGGTCTGGAAGCGGCGCTCGAGGGCGGCGTCCTTCTCGATGTATTTGCGGTATTCGTTGAGTGTGGTGGCGCCGACGCACTGCAATTCTCCGCGGGAGAGGGCGGGTTTGATGATGTTCGAGGCGTCCATGGCGCCCTCGGCCGAGCCGGCGCCGACGATGGTGTGCAGCTCGTCGATGAAGAGGATGATGTTCTTGCTTTTGCGGATTTCGTCCATGACCGCCTTGATGCGCTCTTCGAATTGTCCGCGGTATTTGGTGCCGGCGACCATGAGGGCGAGGTCGAGGGTGATGACGCGTTTGTCGCGGAGAAGCTCGGGGACGTTGCCGGCGACGATTTCCTGGGCGAGGCCTTCGGCGATGGCGGTCTTGCCGACGCCGGCTTCGCCGATAAGGACGGGATTGTTCTTGGTGCGGCGGCAAAGGATCTGGATGACGCGCTCGATCTCGCTGGCGCGGCCGATGACAGGGTCCATGCTGCCTTTGGCAGCCAACTCGGTGAGGTCGCGTCCGAAAGCGCGGAGGGCGGGTGTTTTGACATCCTTTTTGCCCGCGCCGCTGCCGCCGCCGACTTCGGCCGCTTCCATGTCTTCGTCCTCGGGGTTGAAGTTGGGGTTGAGCTCGCGGAGGATTTCGTTGCGGGTACGTTCGATGTCGATATCGAGATTTTTGAGGACTTTGGCGGCGACGCCGTCGCCTTCGCGGAGGAGGCCGAGCAGGATGTGCTCGGTGCCGACGTAGGAGTGGCCGAGGGCTTTGGCTTCCTTGCCGGCGAGGGCGAGGACCTTCTTCACGCGCGGGGTGTAGGGGATGTTGCCGACCATTTTGGTCTCGGGGCCCGAGCCGACCTGTTTTTCGACTTCCATGCGGACGGTCTCAAGGTCGAGGCCCATCTTGCCGAGGACGTTGATGGCGACGCCTTGGCCGAGCTTGATGAGGCCGAGCAGGAGGTGCTCGGTGCCCACGTAGTTGTGGTTGAACCGGTCGGCCTCCTTGCGGGCCAAGGCGAGGACTTGCTGGGCGCGTGGCGTGAAGTTGTTCATTATTCCTTTTTCTTGCCCGGGCTTTTCGTCGCGGGAATGACCTTGGCGATGTCGGGCTCGGGAGTCTTCTTTAATTTTGCACGGACCTGGTCGGCACGCAAGGTGTCGCGCTCCTCGGGGGAGAGCTTTTCCTGTTTTTCACCGAGCTGCAGGTGGGCCGGCTGGGTGGTCATGAAAAGTTCGTCCACGACGAGCTGGGCGGATTCGGGGAAAAGGCCGAGGTCGGCCCCGAGTTTCATGACGGAAAGGAGGTTGAGGGCTTCCTTCGAAGCGATGGAGCGGGCGTGGCGGAGGACGCCGTAGGCGCGGCCGATCTGGTCGAGGAGCATGTTGGCGCGGCGCTCGAGGAGCATCTGGCGGGCGTTCTGTTCGTGTTCGATGACTTGCTCGATGACTTTGACGAGGCGGTCGATGATTTCATCCTCGGCTTCGCCCAAGGTGGTCTGGTTGGAGACTTGGAAGAGGTTGCCGAGGGCTTCGGTGCCTTCGCCGTAAAGGCCGCGGACGGCGAGGCCGATCTTGCCGACGGAGTTGACGATCTGGTTGATCTGCTCGGAGAGGACGAGGCCGGGGAGGTGGACCATGGCGGAGGCGCGGAGGCCGGTGCCGACATTGGTCGGGCAGGCGGTGAGGTAGCCGAGTTCCTGATGGAAGGCGTAGGGCAGGCGGTCTTCGAGGAAGAGGTCGGCATCGTTGTTGATCTTGTAGGCTTCGCGGAGTTGCAGGCCGGGAAGGAGGGACTGGACGCGGAGGTGGTCTTCCTCGTTGATCATGATGCTGAGCTGCTGGTCGTGGCTGATGGCGACGGCGCTGCCGGCGCTTTTCGAGGCGTGCTCGCGGCTGATGAGGTGGCGCTCGACGAGGATTTGTTTTTGCAGGGCGGTGAGGTCCTGCAGGGCGGCGCTGTAGCCGTCGTGCATGGCCGGGATGGCAGCGACATGGTCGCGGATCTCGCCGAGGATCTGCAGGCGTTCGGCTTTTTTGGCCCAGCCGGGGAAGGGGCGTTCGCGGAGGTTGCGGGCGAAGCGGATGCGGCTGCTCACGACAATTTTGCCGTGGGGGCCTTCGCCTTGGAGCCATTGGCCGGGGTGGGCCACGATGTCGTCGAAGTTCATGCCTGCAGCTCGAGCTCGAGTTTCTGGATTTCGTCGCGAAGACGGGCGGCGTCCTCGTATTTCTCTTCTTTGACGGCTTGTTGGAGTTCGGATTCGAGGGTTTTCACGCGGTCGGCCATGGCGAAGCGGCGGGAAAGTTTCGCGGGCATTTTGCCGGTGTGGTGGAGGCCTTTGTGCATGCCTTTGAGAAGGCTGACGAGGCCGTCGGCAAAGGTGTCGTAGCAAGCACTGCAGCCGAGGCGTCCGGTTTTTTTGAAGTCGGCCTGGGTGAAGCCGCAGACGGGGCAGCGCTGCATGGGTTGGCCGCGCTCGATCTGCTGGGCGGCACCGAGCCCGAGGAGCAGGTCGGCGAGGGCGAAGCCGGTCGGGTCGCTCACGCCTTTTTCTTTCGCGCAGGTCTCGCAGAGGTTCACTTTCTGCATTTTGCCCTCGACGATTTGCGTGAGGTAAACCGTGGCGTCGTTTTTCTGGCAGACGTCGCAGAGCATCAGGAATTAATCGGTGTGCCTGTGGTGCGCGTCAACTCGCGGAAGAGTTCCGTGAGGCGGCGCGTGACCGGGCCGGGTTGGCCGTCGTGGACGAGGCGGGCGTCGAGCTGGACGGCGGGGATGATTTCCGCGGCGGTGCCGGTGAGGAAGCATTCGTCGGCGGTGTAAATGTCGTAACGGGTGATGTTTTCCTCGCGGATCTCGATGCCGAGCTGGCGGGCGAGCTCGAAGACCACGGCGCGGGTGACGCCGGCAAGGGCGCCGGCGGCGATGGGGGGGGTGATGATGCGACCGTCGCGGACGACAAAGACGTTGTCGCCGGTGCATTCGGCGACGTAGCCCTGTTCGTTGAGCATGAGGCCTTCGCCGGCGCCGGCTTGTTCGGCTTCGATTTTGGCCATGATGTTGTTGAGATAGTTGAGCGATTTGACCATGGGGCTGAGGGCGCCGTGGGCGATGCGGCGGGTGGCGCAGGTCACGAGTTTGAGGCCGTTCTGATACATCTCCTCGGGATAAAGGGTGATGCCGGCGGCGATGATGAAGACGGTCGGCTGCGGGCAGCTTTTGGGCGAGAGGCCGAGGGATCCTTCGCCGCGGGTGACGACGAGGCGGACGTAGCCGTCGTCCATGCCGTTGGCGCGGATGGTGTCGAGGACGGCGCGGCTCATTTCGTCGCGGTCGATGGGGATGTTGAGCGCGATGGCGCGGGCGGAGCGGTAGAGGCGATCGATGTGGTCATCGAGGCGGAAGACGCGTCCGGCATAAAAGCGGATACCCTCGAAAACGCCGTCGCCGTAGAGCAAGCCGTGATCGAAAACAGAAACGGCGGCTTCTTCTTTCGGGACAAGTTTTCCGTTGAGGTAGATTTTCATGCGATGGGCGCGCGCTGGTTCGGGCAAGCGCGTCATGATAGATTGAATGTTCCTGCGGGTGATGACAAGCAGCTCTGAACTACGGAGTTGGCCCCATCAATGGATGCGTCCGGCCAAGACCCAGCGGGTGATGCGCTGGAGCACGTCGTCGGTGTCGATGTCGTGCCAGAGAAGGTGGTGGCTATCGGGGTAGAGAAGATATTCTTTTTCCCGCGCGCCCAGTGAATCGAAGAAGGCGCGGCTTTGGTCCGGGCGGATGAAGACGTCGCGTCCGGCGGCGAGCATGAGGGTGGGAACGTGCACGCGTGCGGCGTTGGCGCGGCAGGCCTGCATGAGCTCGTGGAAGTTGGTGAGAAACTCCAGCGTGAATCCGCGCACGCGGTGGGGGATTTCCGTCAAGTATTGCATGTAGGCGTCATCCGAGGTGAGTCGCGGGATCGAGGTTTTGCCGTGGACGAAGCGCATGGGGGCGATCTTGGCGCGGGGAAAAAGGCCGGCTGCGCCGCGGAGCAGAGCGACGATCCATGCGGGCACAGGGGTGCGGGTTTCGGTAACAGGGACAGACAAAACCAAGCGCGCGGGTTGCAAGGCGCCATGGGCCACGGCATCGACGGCCACCAAGGCCCCCATGCTCTCGCCGATGACAAAGAGGGGCGCGTCGCCGTCGAAGCCGTCAGCGAATGCAGCCAAATCATGGCGCCAGCTTGCTGGATCAAGAAAATGGCCGCGTCGGTCGTGCGCTGGGTCGTTGCCCTGCCCGCGTAGGTTGACGGCCCGCACGGCGCAACCATCCTGCGCGAGCCGCCGGGCGAGCGGGCCGAAGTCGGCCGCAGCCCCGCCGAGCCCGTGGATGCAAAGTACACGGGCGAGAGGTGGTCCGGTGAGCGGTTCCCAAGATAGGCCCGGAAACGGCGCGCCATCATGCGCCTTCCAAGTGAAGTGGTTTCCTCCGCGGGCTACGTCCTCGAGGGTGATGGTGCGTTGATCAGGCATCGTGCGGAGGTTTGGGGTGGGCCGTCTTACTGCGCGATTTTTGGGGGGTGAGGCTGGAAAAGAAGCTGGCGCCTTGAATGGCGAGAAGCTGGCGCATGGTGCGGAAGGCGCCCGGCAGGGAGGTGCGGGTGGATCTTTGGGGTTCGCGCAATCCGCGCAGGAGGATGAGTCCGGCCAGCACGGCGGTGGATTTGACGGCAAAGCCCACACGGTAAGCGGTGAGACCGGATCCGGCCTCGATGAAATGGGTAAGAAGCAATCCGGCCAAGACGGGTGCAATGGCGGCGGCAATCGATGTGACGGCGAGGTGGAGGCTGACGCCGGCGAGTTTGGTGCCGGGCGGTACGAGTTTCAGCAGAAGGTTGAAGCTTGCGGCGAAGTAGGCCGTGGAAAAAAAACCGCCCAACACCCAGATCGGGTAAAGTGTCCACACGGTGTCACGGCTGACAAATACCCATATGTAGGAGGGAATTTCCCAGAGGAGGAGACCGATGAAGAGAATGGGCACGCAGCCGTGGCGATCGACTTGTTTGCCCCAGAACCACCATCCGAAGATGCCTGAGACCGTGGCGAGGATCATCAAAATGCTGAACGACCCGGGTTCGAATCCGAGTTCCTCGAAGCAGAAGACCGGAACAAAGGGACCGACAAAGCCGATCCAAAAGCTTGTCCAAGCCGCGAAAGCAATGAAAAGAATGAGGTCGCGCGAGGCGAGGTTTTCGCGCAGGTGCGAGATCCAGCTGCGGCCGAGCACGTCGAGGTGCTCGGAGGGAGTGCGGATGGCGTGCTGCCAGATGAGGCTGCCGTAGCGCATGACAACAGCCATGCCGATGAGCAGTTGATAGGGCCAGAGGGCGCTCTCGTTGAACTCAAAGAGCGCCATTGCCAGCAGCAGGAAGACGACGGTCGAGAGATTGAGCCAGCGGTTGCGTTGGCCGAAGTAAAGTCCGCGCAGCCGCGATGGTACCCAGTCTTTGACCCAGGAGGTCCAACCGACACCGGCGAACGATTGGCTGATGCTCGCGAGCAGGAAGAAAACGAAAAAGAACTGGGCGACACCCGATACCTTGCTGGTGGGAAGGTATGGCAAGGCCGCAGCCAGCATGGTCCAAAGGCCGACATTGAACCAGCTCATCCCGAGGTTGAGGTCTTTCGGTGTGAGGAACCGGGCCAGCCACGGGATGATAAAAATCTGTGCGGCATTGCTCCAGGCCGGCAGCGAAGCGATCAGGCCGTAGGAGGCTTTGTCCAAGCCGTAGAACTGGGTGAGGAGTGCGGCGAGGAGAAAGTTGCCGGGAATCGAAACGAAGGCCCACGGCATGGCCAGAATTCCTTCGCCCGTGCCGATGCACAAATTTCTCCGGCTGGACGAATCGCTGGGCATGTGTGTTGGCGAGCAATTAGCGGAGATCGCGCCGCGCGTAAAGGCGGCACCCGGCTTCCTGCTTGAAATCGGCTTGGCTGGGCGGAAGTCTGGCCCCGATGCGAGCGGTGGTGCAGAGAGTTGCCCGGGCGGCGGTGACGGTGGAGGGTGAAGCCACCGGAGCGATCGGTCGCGGGCTGCTTGTGCTCGTCGGTATCGCGTCCGATGACACGCCGGACGATATCGCGTGGCTTGCGGGCAAGATCACGCAGCTAAAGCTGTTTACCGACGAAAGCGGGCGGATGAACTTGTCGGTTGTTGAAAGCGGCGGCGGAGTTCTCGTCGTCAGCCAGTTCACTTTGCTGGCCAGCACGCGCAAGGGGGCCAAGCCATCCTGGCACCGCGCCGCACCTCCCGAAGTGTCACTTCCGCTTTACGAATCATTCGTTCGCAACATGGAGGCGCTGCTCGGCCGTCCGGTCGCCAGCGGAAGATTCGGAGCCATGATGGAAGTGGCTCTCGTCAACGACGGTCCAGTGACGCTTGTTGTGGATTCGCGCCTGCGCGAATAGCTACGCAAAATATGTGTCGCTGTGGTCGTAGGGCGGAGCGCAGCAGCAAAGGAAGCGCAGATCCGATTTCGCGGTGATTTGGTGCCACGCGCCGGCCGGGATTAGAATGGCATCGCCCGGTCCGACATCGCGCGTTTCGCCGTCGATTTCCATCAGAGCATTGCCTTCGAGCAGGAAATAAAATTCCTCGCTAAGCTTGTGGTAATGCCGGTCGGTCTGCTGCCCGGGCTTCATCGACGCTTCGGCCAGACTCTGTTTTTTCACGGGGGCGTTGGTCCGGTCGAGGATGCTCCTGATCGTGGAGCCATCCTTGGTCGTGAAGGGGCTTTGATTTCCGAGTTGCTGGACTATCATGTCTTCAGAATATGCGATATTTCGAAGGTTGCACCGCCTTAATCACGGGGGCTTCGTCGGGTCTGGGTGCCGAATTTGCCTGCCAGCTGGCGCCCTGTGCGGAAAAGATCGTCCTGGTGGCCCGCCGCGGCGAGCAACTCGATGCTCTCAAGGGAGAGCTGGAGAGCCGGCATCCCGGGCTGAAAGTGTTCGTTTACGTGATGGACATCACTCGGGAGAATCAAAACCGGGATTTTGTCGGGTGGCTGGAGCGGGAAAAAATTCGGGTGAATTTTTTGATCAACAATGCGGGCATGGGCGACCGTGGGCCGTTCGCCACGGGTGATTGGGCGAAGATCCACGCGATGATCGAGCTCAATGTAGTCGCGCTGACACGGCTGACGCATCATTTGCTACCGATCCTGCGGGAGGGTGGTCGGGGTGCGATCCTGAATGTGAGCTCGATCGCGGGTTTGCTGCCTCTGCCCGACATGGCGGTCTATGCGGCGACTAAGGCTTACGTGAACAGTTTCAGCGATGGTTTGCGGATGGAATTGCGCGACACGGGTATCACGGTGACGTCGGTGTTGCCGGGGCCGGCGGAGACGGAGTTTGGCCGTGTGGCCTCGCGCGGTACGGGCGAGTCGGAATGGGAATCGCCGGAGGCTCTTTATGTGTCCGTGGAGGAGGTGGTGCGCCGGGCTTTGGTCGCGGTGGCGCAGAATCGCGCCCGGGTGATTCCCGGATGGAAAGTGGCCCTGCTGATGGGGGTGGCAGTGGCCTTGCCGCTCGGGGTGCTGCGCATGATCCTGCAACGACAGCGCGGGCCTCGCTGAAAAAATCGCGCTGAAGTATCGTCCCGGCACGACTTTCAGGCGTAAGGTACTACGACGTGAATCCGACCCGCACCAACAAGACGCCGCTCGACCCCGTGGCGCTGGCCCGTTTCAAGAAGACTTTCGAGCTGATCAATACGCATCTCTACAGCGTGGAGGAACGCATCCGCGCCCAAGCGCGGGATTTCGACCCGGCGATGGAGGGCTATGTGAGCTATGTGTGCGGAGCGGCTGGCAAGCGGTTGCGTCCGGCGCTGGCTTTGCTGGCGGGCGGGGCAACAGGGAAAATTTCCGCCAGCCATGTCGATCTGGCGGTCATCATCGAACTGATCCATATCGCGACGCTGGTGCATGACGACATCATGGACGGGGCTGACCGCCGCCGCGATCAGCCGACGGCCAATGCGAAGTGGGGCAATGCGATCAGCGTGCTGCTGGGCGATGCTTTGTTTGCCCATGCGTTGCGCTTGGCGACGAATTTTTCCGAGACCGAGGTGTGCCGACGCATTGCCGATGCGGCGGCGGAGGTTTGTACGGGGGAGATTATCCAGACCCAGCGTAGGTTCGACCTTAAGCTGTCCGTAGCGGATTACTACCGCATCGTCGAAATGAAGACGGCGGCGCTCTTTGCCGCGGCGAGCGAGCTGGGCGCGTTCCTCAGCGAGACGACACCTGAGAAGATCGGCGCGCTCAAACAATTTGGACTCAAGCTCGGCACAGCTTACCAGGTCTATGACGACTGTCTCGATCTTGTGGGCGATGAGGAGGAGATCGGAAAAACCCTCGGCAGCGACCTGCGAAAGGGCAAGCTAACGTTGCCGCTCATCTTTCTGCTGCAATCGGCGCGGCGTACCGGCGACCATGAGGCGTTGAGTTCGCTGCTGCTCAACGGCAGCGAGGCAGATCACGAAAGAATCGTCGTCATGCTGGGTGAGCGCGGGGCGCTCAAACAAACGGCCGCTGCGGCAGCGCAATTGGTCGAGGAAGCTCTGGCCTCACTCGATCCGCTGGACGACAACCGGTTTACCGACGGCCTCCGCGGGGTGGGAGAGTATCTACAGGCGCTGATCCGCCGGGTATCCGCGGCGGTTTGATCAACCTTTGGGATTCCCGCGGGGCGGGGTGGTGGTTAGCTTGCCCGCGCATGGATACGCCGAGCATCAAAGAGTTGCCCGAGCATGAGCGTCCGCGGGAAAAGTTGATGCACCGCGGCGCGGATGCGTTGAGCGATGCGGAGTTGCTGGCGATTTTTCTCCGCACGGGGACGCCGGGCCGATCCGCCATCGAGGTGGGGGCGGAGATGATCAAGGCTGCGGGCGGTTCGCTCGTCGGCTTGGCCGGCAAGAGGGCCAAGGAATTGCGAAAGCTGGTCAAGGGCATCGGACCGGCCAAGGCCTGCGAACTGGAAGCGGCTTTCGAGGTGGGAAAGCGCGTGGCGCGCCAGACCGCGCGCAGCGAACCGCTCAATACACCGGACAAAATTTACGCGTTCATGGGTCCCCATTTGCAGAGCCTGCCGCGCGAGTCGTTGCGGGTCATCCTGCTCGACACGCGTCACCGTCTGCTGCACGACGAGGAAATTTCCCTCGGTACGCTCAATGAAAGCCTGGCCCATCCGCGCGAAATCATGCGTCCGGCGGTGAGTCACGGCGCCTACGCATTTGTGCTGGTGCACAACCACCCGTCGGGCGATCCGACTCCGAGCGAGGCGGATCGTGCCCTGACCCGGCGTATCCGGGAGGTCGCGGATTTGATGCAGATACATCTGCTCGATCATGTCATCATCGGACGCCAGCGCGAGGGCTTGCCCGGTTACTTCAGCTTTCGCGAGCACGGACTTTTATGAAAATTCACCCAACCGCCATTGTGGCCGACGGGGCCAAGATCGCCGATGATATCGAGATCGGGCCGTTTTCCATCATCAGTGCCGAGTCGGAGATCGGGCCAGGTTGCGTGCTCGGTGCCCACGTCATTCTTGAGCACCGCGTGGTGCTGGGCGAGGGGACGCAAGTGGGGCATGGGACGATTCTCGGGGGAAATCCGCAAGCGTTCGGCTTCGACCAAGCACGCCGGGACACGGGAGTGCATATCGGCAAGAACAACACGATACGTGAGCATGTGACGATCAACCGGGCGACGGTCGAAAACACCGATACCGTGGTGGGTGACGATAACTTTCTCATGACGGGTTGCCACTTGGCGCATGATTGCCGGATTGGCCACCGGGTAATCTTGGCCAACACGGTGCTGATGGCCGGGCATGTGGAGGTGGGCGACGGGGCTTTCCTCGGCGGTGGCTCGGTCTTTCACCAATTCATCCGCATCGGGAGATTGGCCATGGTGCGGGGCGGTTGCCGTTTCAGCAAAGATATCCCGCCATTTTGCGTGGGGGCCGGCACGAATCTGGCGATGGGCCTCAATTCGATAGGTTTGCGCCGGGCCGGGTTGTCGTCGGAAGCCCGCATGCAGCTCAAGCGGGCGTTTCGCTTGTTATATTTGTGCGACCTGAATGTGAGCCAGGCGCTCGAAGCCGCCGGGCGGGAAGAATGGGGGCCCGAGGCGACAATGTTTTTCGACTTCGTGCGTGGAGCGAAAAAGAAGGGTATCTGCGACTACGTGGGCAAGGGCGAGTCGGAGGAGTAAAACTTCGTCAATCCCGTGACAGCGTAATGGTTTTTTCTTGGGCATCATGGATGATTTAGCGGCGTTCAACGTATTCCCCACGGATGAGGCGCTTGCCGTTAGTGAAGTTGAAGCGGAAGACCATGCGGAAGGGGCCGACGCGCAGATGGCCAAAGCCGTGGAGGCGGTCCTCGAGTTGTCTGATGTCGCCTCCTTCGCTGGTTAACAAGTCCAAGGCGCGCCAAAGCAATTTGCGTCCGTCGGGGGGGGCTGGCCGACCGACGAAAGTCGAGACCTGCTCGCTTAGCTCAATCTTCATTTTTGGGTTAGTCGTAGATGGAGAGCGGGCCGTATTTCGTTTTGCCGGCTTCCGCGTCTCGGGGCGGCGCGCCCGGCGTAATGCTTGGCGTGAATGCATTTCCCGCCACCCGAGAGTCCGCGTTGCAGCGGCTCGAGGATTTTCTGGCGATCGCTCCGTCTTACGCGGCCACGCGCAACCATGTTCTGCCGGGGCACCCGCAGGTTTCCCGCTTGTCGGCCGCGATTCGCCACCGGTTGATCACCGAGCGTGAAGTGATCGATGCGGCGTTGCGACGGCATCCGTTCCGCGCGATCGAGAAATTTCTTCAGGAGGTGATGTGGCGTGGCTATTGGAAAGGGTGGTTGGAGTGGCGTCCGCAGGTGTGGGGGGACTATGTGGCTTCAACCCGGCGGTTGGACAGGGGGTCGAAGGTTTGTCGGGAAGTCGCCGAGGGCCGGTCTCGATCGGGAATCATGAATCAATTTGCGCGCGAGTTGATCGAGACAGGCTACCTGCACAACCACGCGCGGATGTGGTGGGCATCGTATTGGATTTACCACTGCGGATTGCCTTGGGAAGTGGGCGCGAGATTTTTCATGGAGCACTTGCTCGATGCCGATGCGGCGAGCAACACGTTGAGTTGGCGGTGGGTGGCGGGCTTGCAGACGAAGGGCAAGAAGTACATGGCCACAGAGCAGAACATCAGGAAGTTCTGTGCCGCAGAGATTTTGGAGAAGGCCGGGGGCGCGGAACTCGGAAACGGGCTGCGAGACAAGAGCGTGGTTATCGAAAACCCGCCTGACTACGCGGCGAGCGTAACGCATCACATCACAGCATACCCTGCTGGTGATCGCCCGCGTCGTTTGGCAGTTTTATTGCATGATGAGGATATGAGTCTGGAAAACAGTCCGGCAGCAGATCTCCAACCAGTAGTCTTGCTGCATTTTGTGCCGGAAACTGAAACGACACAGCCGTCACCGAAGGCTCGGTGGTTGGACATGGCGCGCGGGGATGCCGTGCGGCGCGCCCGGGAGCACTTCCGTTGTCCGGTGCGCGTT
>JBIJDZ010000061.1:0-12139 GCA_044343805.1 Chthoniobacterales bacterium
GGGATGCGGGAGAGGTGCTGCCGCTGTTGTTCCTGACTTTGCCGAGTTGAACAGGCGCTGGCCACAGTTTTTTCGCCAAGGACGCTCGGGGGCTTGGAAATCTGTCATGACACCGCGGCTCGAGAGATTATTCTGGAAATACCATCGTCAAGGCATGGAGACACTGGGCTATAAGTAAGTGCCGAGATCTGTATTGAGTTCGTTCCGCAATAGTGATGCACGGCAGTGCGCTTAACTTCTAAGCTGGTTGATCTGGCGACGAACCTTGTTCCGCCTCAGTCTGGCGTTCCATGCCGATGGACTGAGTATCCAAGGATACCAACCCCTTTTAAGCTGCTGATACAACTTGTGGAGCCTCGCCTCCTCCTGCGCCAGATGCTTGTTGGCCGGAAGTAAATCCGGAGTCCGTAGCGCCTGTAAATGGTAGTCAACGCCATTCTCCACTGCGTAGGAACGCAAGCTGCCGGCGACCGGCTCCGGGTAAAATAAAATAACGTCGTTCAGCACCATTAAACGGTGAGTTCCGCTCAGCCCGTAGAGAACTCCGACAACGTCTTGCAAGTCCGGCCATTCGCTGACCCGATGAGGATGGGGCGGTGGAGCAAGATAAAGCCGGGCATCGTCGATCATCACGGTGCTCGCGGGATGAAGAGGTCCTATCGCTTGGAGCTCCTGCATTAAAGGGCTCTGCCCGGAAGTGTCCGAGGTGTGCTCCGCGGCGCACCAGTGGGCATCAAGCCAGAAAATAGTCGGACTTGATGAAAAAAGTTGGCGGTTTTCCTGCAAAAATTGCGGAGAGGATCCGAGGGCGAGATGGACACCCTGATCGCCGGAAAATCGGTTCGCCGCCTGAAGATGATAGTCGCGGGAAATTTCCACGGAGTGGCATTCCTCGAACAGACCGATAGCGATCTGCAAGGATCGGCCTTCGAATGTTCCGGTTTCAACAAACCGCTCGGCCCCCGTTTCGTGACGCAGTAAAGCGAGAAGATCCGGATCGATGGAAAAATGAATGGCTCCCACAATGGGTGCTAAGCATGCCGATATCCGACGTTTTTCCAAGTCTCCATGCAATCCGGTCGTGAGGACCCACGAAGTTATTGCTGCAGGTTGCTGGTGACTGCATCAAAACGGCAGATCGCCAGCGCGGCATCTCTGCATTTGCGTGCGGCTTTACGGAAATGGTTCCGCATTTTTCGGCTGCGCCATGCTTGAGGGTTAATCAACCAAGGCACAGTCGCGAGCCGAGTCTTCTCGAGCCTTTTTTGCCATACCATTCGTTGTTTCACCAATTGGGCCAGTTCTCGGCACTTGAGCAACTCTGCGCGCTGGCCACAGGCACTGCTGCTCTGAATGAGCTTCTCCATGTTTTCGACCAGCAGGTCGAACAACCGGGTGTCGAGATCGCTGACTGCGTAAGTGTTGACGCTGTATGACTTCGGATGTTCACGGAAAATTGAAAAGCACTCCGGGGTGACGGCCAGCCTGTAGTTGAAGATGTTACCAATGCCCCAAGCGCCGTCACCCACCGATCCGTAATTGGTAGGGAAAGGGTGTTGTTGAAGCTTTGCCGTCCGATAAATATTGCTTGCCGAACTTCCTAGGATGGCATCGACCGGGTTCTCGAGGCTCAAAAGGAGCAATACCCAGTTATCGATCAGGCGTGGTGTCTTGATTTCCAAAATTTTGATAAGCTCTTGAACCGGCCAGTGTGGGGGAGTCTCGGCTGGCGATCCCTGCTCTTCCACGAAAGCGGGCGGCGATATGACCACGTCAGCATCCGTGCTCTCCGCCACTTGCCGAAGGTGGTCCAATCCCTCCTTAGTGATGTGATCCCCGACAGTCGAGAAGTAGGCAAGTTGGGTAGATAGTCGGCTGAGCCCATAGTTCCAGGCTTGGTAAAGCCCTTTGGGCCTCTGGCAAAAAGTTGTTTTAGGCCCTGCCAATCTATTGCGGGCCATATCCCACGTCCCATCTTCCGAATGGCTGTCTACCACCACGATCTCATCTGCTGTGTCCAACCAAGACTCCATCGAGTCCAGATGCCCCTCAAGCAGGCTGGCGCAATTGAGAGTAGGAATGACAACACCGAGTGTGGGTCTTGGGCTCATTTAGTTCGTCAAAGGCCCCTAGCTGCATGGTCTGCCGGGTGGACCAGTAGGTCTTACTTTGATCCATGTCCGCCGAAAGCGCCAGCCGTCGCTGAGCCGCGACCTGCAACGGCCAAATGTTTACCTTCTTGAAAACGGAACTGGGTGGTGATCGGTTGTAAAGCTTCCATGTTGTCGCTTGGTCTCGTCATCCCCACATTGAATTCACGTCGCTATCTTGAGCGGCATGTCGAAGGTCTGCTGCCGTGGTTGGATCTGGTGCAGGAGATCGTGGTGGTGGACAGCCATTCAACCGATGGATCGGCGGAGTTTTTGCTGGAGCATTTGCCTCATCCAAATTTGCGCATTTATCGGCATCCGCCCGGACTCTACGTCTCGTGGAACTATGGTATCGGCCAGCTGAAGACCGAGTATTTCATCATGTCCACCACGGGGGACACCATCAGTCGGGAAGGCGTGGAAAAATTGATACAGTGCGCTGAAGGGGGGAAATGTGACATCGTTTTGAGCAAGCCGGTGTTTGTGGATCTGAAGGATCAAATGCAGCAAATTCATTGGCCGGTTGATGACATGCTGGAGGGGCTGGATCGTGGCCAGAGCCGGGTTTTCGGCGGGTTGGAAGCGCTTGTTTATGCCATGGGCCGGCCTGATTCCGCTCTCCTTGGAAGCTCGGCCAGCAATCTCTACCGAACCGACTTTTTCCGCAAGCGGCCGTTTCCGCTCGACTGGGGTGTGGCCGGCGATGCCGGTTGGGTCTGGCAACACGCGGTCGAGGCACGCTGGGGCGCTCTGGCCGGTGATTTCTCGCGGTTTCTTCTGCATCCGCCGCAGTCACAGGAAAAAGACCGGCGACCAGCCCGGTTACAGCGGGCCGATCAGACGCTGCTTGATGCGGTGCCGCGTTGGTTGGCCGGAGGGTATATGGCCCCACAGGAGCTTGTTGCCATCGGCTGGGAGCGTTTGCTGCAATGCCTTGAGAGTTATCTGAATCTGAAAGCGGATCTCGATGCTGCCCGGGGTGGCTCCACGCCATGGTTTTTCCGCTCCTCAGCCTGGCGGCAAAGGCGGTTGCGACGTGCGGCTTTTGCCGCTTTGCAGCGTGCGCGCAATCGCGCTTTGTCGGTGATGCAAAACGAAAAAAGGCAAGGGGGCGTGTCTCGCGTCAGGGCATCGGCACAATCTCTACCAGCGCTAACGTTCCTTTTTTTCCATTATGGTGGAATCCCGCGCTATCTGCGGAATGCCATTGAGCACGTCCGAGTCTTCAATCCTCAGGCGGAAATCATGCTCGTGACCGAGGGGGAAACCGACCTCGGCGAGATAGCGGCGTTGGGGGTGACACATCGCAAGACGTCCGATTTTCCCTCGCCGGAATTGGAGCTTTTCCAGCAGCGTTACCGCCACATTTCTTGCTTCAAAGAAAAATACGAGCGTTTCGTGCTCGAGCGCTGGTTCATGACGGAGACCATCCGCCGCCAACGTCCGGAGCGCACGTACATCATGCAAGATAGCGACGTGGCTGTTTTCGGTGATGCTTCGAAGCTGCTGCCTTTGCTGCCGGTTTGTCCGATTTCCATGAGTGGACCCAATCCGCACTTCACTTTCATCCGCGGAAGTATCGACGAGTTTTTGCAGTTCATCTTGGACTACTATGCCGACGAGGAGCGGCTTAGTGTCGCCCACCAGCTGTTCGAGCAGCGGCGCGATTCGGACAATATCTATAATCTCGGTGAAATGACGCTGCTTTTCGAGTTTCTGGAAAAATCAAAGTCCATGCAGATGTTCGAGACGGATACGCCCGATGGTTACGTCGATACCAATCTGCATATGACCGAGGGGTTTGATCACATGTCGCTTCGACGACGTCCGCGCAAAAAAGTTCGTTGGCAGATCGAGGGCGGGTATCTTGTTCCGTATTTTCTCAAAAACGGTCAATCCAAGCGGGCGTTTCTTGTGCACTTCCAAGGCCCTGGCAAACGCGTCTTCTATCGCTTCAACCGTTTAGATCGCGAGCCAAAGCGAACCTTTGCCGGCTGGCTTAATCTACTTTATCAACACAAAGCCATCGCCGGCTGGAGTTGAGCTAAACCTTCGCCCCGCGCTCATTTTTCATTTTTTCTTGAAACTTGTGATGAGCGCTGCTGATCTTGCCCTTTCATGCCTGCTCTCGCTACCAAGCAGCTTGCTGAGCAAAAAGACAGATCCGAGCTTTCATCTTTGGAGATCGAGTCCATCGAGATGTTTATCAATTTCCTCCGTATGCTTGGATGGCCTAAATCCGTCGGTGAGATCTATGGGCTGCTTTTTGTCTCGGCCCGACCTTTGGCCATGGATGAAATCATGGATCGCCTCGACATGAGCCTTGGCGCGGCCAGCCAAGGACTGAAACTCCTCCGCGAATTCGGCGCCGTCCGCAGCGTGTATACGCCCGGTGCGCGCAAGGATCACTACGTGGCCAGCGGTGAGTTGAGCCGTTTCGCGGTTTCTTTCATCGAAGAGCAGCTTCTTCCCCGCTTGGAAAATGCCAATCTCCGCATCGAGCAGATGAAAACCCAACTCTATAATCTTCCCGCTGACGAACGCGCCACCGCTGCCGAGCGGATCGACCGCTTGGGCCACTGGCTTGGGAAAGGAGCACAAGCAATCCCTTGGTTGACGCGCTTTTTGAAAACTTAGGAAAAATTGGACGCCACCCCACCGGCGAGGGATGGCGGATAGGACGGATGCCGGAAGCCCCACATTTCGAATTAGCTCAGGTCTCGCGATATCACAGTGACGACCAAGGGCGGCAGCTTAGATTGATCGGAGATTGCGAGTTGAAAGCTGAGTGTTGAGCGAGGAACAGCCCATGGCGCAGAACCCCGGAAATCATGTGAACTCTGCCGAACGCAGACAGGACGAAATCATCCGGCTCATGACACCGCATCGCCGTCTTCAAGTAGCCCAAGAACTCTACGAGACTGCATGGAATCTCAAACTGGCCGGCGTGAAGCGTCAGCACCCGGAGTGGCCGGACCATGAGATCTTTGCGAAAGTGCGCCGTGTATTTTTGACTGGGTATGCAGGGGCTTGAAGAAATCACGAACCGGCTTGAGGAGGCCGGGATCGACTACTGCATAGTCGGCGGTTTGGCCTCAATCGCTTACGGACGGCCGAGACTCACGCTTGATGCGGATCTTGTGGTCTCCATAAATCCCTCGCAAGTCCAGGCATTGCGAGATGCTTTTCCCGAGGATGACTTTTATCTTCCACCGACAGAGGTTCTACAAGCCGAGTTACAGCGTGAATCGCGCGGGCATTTTAACATTATACATCAGCACAGTGCACTGCGGGCCGACTGCTACCTGCCCGGCAGCAGTGAACTGACCCGATGGGAGATGGCCCACCGCCAGCACCTGCCCTTGGGTTCCGGAGAAGCTTGGTTCGCCCCTCCGGAGTCGGTCATAATTCACAAGCTTATTTTCCATCGCGAGGGCGGATCGGAAAAACATCTAGAAGATATCCGCGGTATGCTCTCCGCCGGAACGCCTATCGACCAAACTGTGGTGCAAAGATGGGTTGATCAACTCGGCCTGTATGATGCCTGGTCAAAAGCAGGCAGGCTTTAGTTGTCTCATTGTTTAAAATCATGTTTATGCGGAGACATGTCTGAGCTTAAAAAGCACTCTCGATACCAAGTGAATGCCGATCATCTCCGTATCGCGCGGATGCAAAGTCAGCTCGATGCGATGATATGTCGGAATTCCGCTGATCGAAAACTTGCCAAGTTCCGCGTAATAACCGCTGGGACCAAGGGCGGCAGAGTGGAGAAATTCATTTTCAATGCGACTGCTTCGGCCGTGTAAGCAATCTGGTTTGGCGATAAATGTGAAAATTTCATCTCGGCGATTTTTGGAATTGGTGGATCTCCAGGCGCGGATGGCCCTGAAGTCTGAGGCTTCGCGTCTCTTCTTGAGCTACGCTTGGTGGATCATCGAGCCAGTCTTGTTTGTGCTGGTTTTCTACTTTGTGTTCGCTGTGCTTCTCCGCACCGGGAGGGAAGACTTTCTGCTCTTTCTGGTCTGCGGGAAAGTGCCGTTCATGTGGTTTTCCAAAAGCGTGACGCTGGCCTCCAACACCATTTTCCAGAACCGGGCGCTCATTTCGCAGATCGACATTCCTAAAGCCTTTTTCCCTCTGGCTTCGGTGCAGCAGTCCCTTTATCGCGAGGCTCCGGTCTTTCTCCTCATGTTGCTCGTGGCGGTTCTTTACGGCTGCTATCCGGGCTGGCACTGGTTGCTGCTTCTGCCACTAATGCTGGTCCAATACCTTTTGATTCTGGCCGCTTCTTGCTTGGGGGCCATCTGTGTGGCGCGACTCCTCGACACGCGCATGCTGATCAACATGGGAATGATGTTCCTATTGTTCACTTCGGGCGTTTTTTGGGACGTTTCTGCCATCCAGAACGCCGACATGAAACAGTGGCTGCTGTGGGTCAATCCCCTGGCTTTTCTGCTGGATGGCTACCGGAAGGTCATCATGCAGGCGGCGGCTTACGACCTCGGGCATCTGGCTCTTCTTGGCTTTGTGGCCGCCGTGGCCTTGGCGATCATTCTCGTCTGGATGCACCGTCGCGGCCGCCGTATCGCCTTCTGGGTAGTGACAGCATGACCGGGTGTGACCAGATCATCTTGCGGGCCGAAAGCATCTGCATGTCTTATCGGCAGGGCCTCAACCCCTTCAGGTTTTCGGAGTATCACGCACTGAAAGGCGTCAGCTTCTCGATCAAGCGCGGCGAGATCCTCGGTGTTCTTGGTCGCAATGGCTGCGGCAAGAGTTCCCTGCTGCGGATTCTCGCCGGCATTGTCGAGCCGACCTCCGGCACGCTGCAGTTTAACGCAGAACACACGCGGCTTCTGCTGGGATTGGGCGTCGGCTTCGATCCTAATCTGAGCGGGCGCGACAACGCGCTGCTGAGCGCCATGTTTCAAGGCCATGGCAAGAAATCGGCGGAGCGAATCCTGCCCCAGATCCAAGAATTTTCGGAGCTCGGTGAATTTTTCGACCGCCCGGTCAGGACCTACTCAGCCGGCATGAGATTGCGGCTTGGTTTTTCAGTTGCCCTGGTCAACGAGGTCGACCTCTTGTTGATCGACGAGGTTATGGCTGTCGGGGATCCCCACTTTCGGGTCAAGGCCGAGAAGGCGATGGAAACAAAGCTGCGTGGCGACCACGCGGTGGTCTTCGTCTCCCACAACATCGATTTGGTGGCCAAAATTTGTACCCGGGCTATCTGGATCGACCATGGCGTTCTCCGTGCCGAAGGCGGTGTGGCCGAGGTGGCGGAGGAATATCGCAGGTTTATGAATTCGCCGGATTCCGGCAGACCCTGACCGGGAATCTCCGGCTTGTCCGCTCTTGTTAAAAAACCAATGAAAATCAGCATAAATACCGACACATCCAAAGTTGTGCTCGAGGCCGATGGGTATCCTCCTAAGGAGATGCCACTGCACTCGCGTGAAGCTTTCAAAGCCGTCTCCCAGATCTGGATCACCCAACAGTGGTCCCAGTTGAACTGGCAGTCTTTCTCTTGGCTGGGCTTTCAGTTGTGCCAACTTCCGGAAGACGTGCTGCGCCTGCAGGAGGTTCTCTTCCAGTTGCAACCCGATGTCATCATCGAGACAGGAGTTAACAAGGGAGGGAGTACCGCTTTTTTCGCATCGATGTGCCGGCTTTTGGGCCGCGGCCGCGTTTACTCGGTTGATATTACGATTCCGCCCGATATCCGCCGACGTTTGGAAGATGGGCCTTTCGCCGATCTTTTGCACCTCACGGAGGGGGATTCAGCTGATCCCGACATCGTCGCGACTATTAGCTCCGCCATCCGACCTGGCGAAAGAGTCTTTGTATTTCTGGATAGTGATCACACCAAAGCACACGTCTTGCGTGAGTTGAACGCATACGCTGATCTTGTGACCCCAGGTTCCTACATCGTGGCAACAGATGGCGTCATGGAGAGTCTCACCGGCACGCCGTACGCCGCGCCCGATTGGAAAGTCAACAACCCCGCGGAAGCGGCCCGAGAGTTCGTCCGCCGAAGGTCCGATTTCGTCATTTGCCGGCCACCCTGCATGTTCGGGGATGAGCACTACATCGACGAACTTACTTACTGGCCCGATGCCTGGCTTCGCCGGGTTTCCTGCTGAACCCTACACTTCACTAACCGTATGCACCTAAGTTCTTACCACATGATGGAATTGTTCAAAGAGCGATTCCTGTCGGATCGTCTCGGGTCGCCGCTCACGATCTGTGATTACGGCAGTTTCGACGTCAACGGTTCCTACCGGCCCATTTTCGATGAGACCGGCTGGAAATATTTTGGGATCGATATGGCGGCGGGCAAAAACGTCGATATCGTGCTTACGAACCCCTACAAATGGTCTGCAATCCCCACGCGCTCCGTCGACGTGGTGATTTCGGGTCAGGCTTTCGAGCACACCGAGTTCTTCTGGGTCACCATTCTGGAGATTTACCGAATCCTTAAGAGAGGAGGCCTCTGCTGCATCATCGCCCCCGCCACTGGTCCGGAGCATCGTTACCCGGTTGACTGTTGGCGATTTTATCAGGACGGCATGCAAGCCATCGCTGTTTTTGGAGGCTTGGAGGTATTGGTGGCCATGACGCAATGGGAAAAGCCGGGTATTCCGGACGGAAGTGACGACTTTCTCAACTCCGTGCTGATCGCGCGAAAGCTGAAAAGCAATTTCTTCGCTGACTTGCGCCGCGATGGGCTCAGGCGGTTGCAGCATTGGGCCATGTCTATGCGCTTGGGTCGTGTAACGCAGGGATGAACCGGTTCTTGGAGTTCTCCGCCCGGCACCCGTCGGATTGGATGCCTGCTTACACCAGCGACGTGGTGTCGTGGCAGCCCCACATCCCTTTCGCCTTTGCCTTGATGAAACTCCACCGTCCCTCCAGCTTGGTCGAGCTGGGAACCCACAAAGGGGATTCGTATCTCGCCTTCTGTGAAGCGGCACGCCGCTATTCGACCGGCACGGTCTGCCGCGCGATCGACACTTGGAGAGGCGACCCGCAAGCTCGGCACTATGGCGATGAAGTCCTGAAGGAGCTGCGCGCCCGGCATGATCTCGACTTTGGTGGTTTTTCCACGCTGACGCAATCGACCTTTGACGATGCTCTGCCGCTGGTTCCGGACGGCTCCGTCGATCTTTTGCACATCGACGGATTGCACACTTACGACGCGGTTCGCCACGACTTCGAAAGCTGGCTGCCGAAGTTGTCGCCCCGGGGCATCGTCCTGTTTCATGACACCGAAGTGCGGCGCGATGATTTTGGTGTCCATCGCCTCTGGGCCGAATTGAGCGAGCGCTATGGTGGGTTTTCTTTCCTGCACGGTTTCGGACTGGGTGTGCTGCCGGTGGGGCCGGAAGCAGCCGCATCGTTGCCCGATCTTTTTCAAGCCGGGGAAAGGACCCGCGATGAAATCCGCGCCCTTTACCGCAGTCTGGGATACTCCATCGCCTACGAGAATCTTCTCGACGCCATCCACGCGGAACGCGTCCACAATGCGCGTGAAACCGATCGGTTGCTTGGGGAGTTGGCTGAACTCAAAAAGTCGTTTGCCTCAAGCCAGAACGAAAGCATTGCTTTGAGCCAGTTGTTCACGGAAGTGGACGGCAGCCAGAACAAGGATTTACAGGTGGCCTTTGCCCGGCGTCTGGCCAAGGAGCAGGCCTTGCTGAAAGTGGCCGAAGAAAAGCTGCGCATCGCGGAAGATTTCCGCCGCCATGTGGAAAATTCCGGCTTCTACCGCTTGTTCACCCGGCTCAGGTCCGTGGTTGCGGCCCTGATGGACGTCGTCACCGGATGGATTGCTTCGCTTGCGATTCTTGTCTGCGGCCGCGGATGGAATTTTTTCGACGCAGACTTCTATCTGCGGGAATATCCGGGGAATAGGCGGGTCTGGCGAAGACCTCTCGTAGACTACGCCCTGAGCGGTTTTCGCGCCGGCAGGAAACCCAACGAAAGCAACCTTTTGCCGCCCGTGCTCCAAAGGTTGGACAAGACCAAGCTCTCTTCCAGGATGGCCAACGGTTCCGTCCCGCTGTCTCTGCAAGAAGTTTCCAACGACGAACTCGGTCTCTATGAGTCTTTGACTGACTGTCTCAAGGCGGCAGCGCGCGGTTGGTTGCCAGATCCTATCCGACGGTTTCTGCTTCAGCTGCGTCGCCCGGCTGCACCTCCTGCTCTACCCGTGTGTGTGCCGCCCGTAAGCAATCTCCGGCCACTCGCTTTTCCGGAGGCGTCCGCGCCTTCGGTTTCCATTGTCGTGGCCGTTCACGGTCAACGCGATTGCGTTTATCGATGCTTGCGATCGTTGCGAGTGCATCGGTCGAAATATAGCTTCGAAGTTATCGTGGTGGACGATGTCTCGCCCGACGACACCCCGGCCATGCTGTCGAGCGTGAGCGGCATCAAGCTCATCACGAACGAGTCGAATCTCGGTTTCATCAGGTCTTGCAACAAGGGAGCCTCCGTTGCGCGGGGAGATTTGCTCGTTATGTTGAACTCCGACACGGTGGTGCAACCCGGGTGGCTGGATGAATTGGTCGGCACCTTCAAGGCCTTCCCCGAAGCCGGCTTGGTGGGTTCGAAACTCATCTACCCGGACGGCACCCTGCAGGAAGCGGGAGGTCTGATTTGGTCGGATGGATCTGGCTGGAATGTAGGCCGCAATGGTGATGCTTCGGCACCTGAGCATAACTACCTGCGCGAGGTGGACTACTGCTCCGGTGCTTCGATCATGATCCCGCGCGACCTCTGGAATTCTCTGGGCGGCTTCGACGAGGCATACGTCCCAGCGTATGCGGAGGACTCTGATTTGGCTTTTCGGGTCCGCGCTGCCGGACGACGAGTCTTCTATCAGCCTCTGTCGCTGGTGGTCCACTACGAGGGCATGAGTTGTGGACGCGACACAGGTAGCGGCGTCAAAGCCTACCAAGTCAGAAATGCGGTGAAGCTGCGCGAGCGTTGGCGGGAGCAAATGCTCTGCTTGGGCAATCCCGGAAAAGAACCTCACAAAACCAAAGATCGCCACGTCACTGGACGTTTATTGGTGCTGGATCATTGCAACCCCACGCCGGACCAGGACGCCGGTTCGATTACGGTCTTCAACATCATGAGGATTTTCCGCTCCTTGGGATGGAAAGTGACCTTCATTCCCGAAGACAATTTTCTGCGCGCGGATCCCGAGACCTCCGCCATGCAGCGGATCGGCATCGAATGCCTCTACCATCCTTACGTCAACTCCGTGCGGAGGCATTTGGAACAGTATGGTTCCGACTATGATGCTGTGCTCGTCTTCCGCTCCAGATGCCTGCAGCGGCACCTGGGTACAATTCGTGAAAACGCACCGAAGGCCAAGATCATCTACCACACCTCGGACCTCCACTACCTGCGGGAGCAACGCGAAGCCGAGCTTTCCGGATCCGAGGAAATGCGCAAGAGCGCGGCGCGGACGCGGAATACGGAACTGGCGCTGGTTGAGGCAGCCGACGCGACCGTTGTCCACAGCAGCGAGGAACAGCAACTTCTCGGTCAAGAGACGGGTTGTCCCGGAAAGATTTTTCTTTTTCCCTGGGCGATCGACATTCCGGGAACTGAATCCGGATGGGAAGTCCGCGATGGCTTGGTTTTTGTCGGGGGGTTCCAGCACACGCCGAACGTGGATGCGGTCCTTCATTTTGCGGGCAACATTTGGCCATTGGTGCGTCGGATGATTCCCGCTGCCGTCTTTCGCGTGGTGGGAAGCCGCGTGCCTTCCCAGATCCGCGACCTGCACGGCAACGGGATCGAAGTTCTCGGGTTTGTCTCCGACCTCACGAGCATCATGGATCGATCACGCCTGATGGTCGCCCCACTGCGCTTCGGCGCGGGAATCAAGGGCAAGATAGGCACGGCCCTCAGCCACGGCTTGCCAGTGGTCACTACTTCGATCGGTGCCGAGGGGATGGATTTGCTGCCCGGCG
>JBIJDZ010000062.1:0-12034 GCA_044343805.1 Chthoniobacterales bacterium
TATGGTCCAAGGCATCCCAAATTTTTTGGTGGGCTTCGCTCGGCGGATCCTCCGGCACATAGAATGCCTCGAGTTGGCTCTCTCCGCGAAAGCGTTGGACGCGGGCGTGTACTCCTCCAAGGAGCGGTCCGTATTGGCCGATGAGATTGTCGATCAAACCGTGGAGCGGGCCGGTTTTGACGGCGAGACTCGAGATGGCGCCGGGTAATTCACCATCGACCGCGCGGCCGTAGATCAAGTGTTTCTCGAGAACCATGGCATGGCGCTCCGACTCGACGACATCCATGGCTATGCGGGCGATGTGACGGAGCATTTTGATCTGTTCGGCGGTCAACTCACGGGCCGTACGATCCATCACGCAAAAACTGCCAAGAGGAAGTCCATCCGGTGTAAGCATGGGCACTCCGGCGTAGAAGCGAATATAGGGCGACCCGGTCACCAGCGGATTGCCGCTGAAGCGTTCATCCTGCATGGCATCGGGCACGATAAAGGCGGGCCCTGTTTCGAGGATGGCATGAGCACAAAAGGCGATCGATCGGTCGGTTTGCGTGGCCTCGAAGCCATGCGTGGCCTTGAACCACTGCCGGTCGCGGTCGACGAAAGAAATGGCCCCGAGCGGGGTTCCGGTGACATACGCGGCGAGGGCGATAAGATCGTCGAAAGCCGCTGCGGGAGCGCTATCGAGGATCTCGTAATCCTGCAACCGGGCCAGACGTTCGCTCTCCCGCGGATGGGGTGGTGCCGGCACGGCTCCCTTTGTCAGGAGCAGGGTGCTGGATGGCAAGGGCTGGGTGGGCATTATGTTGCTTGGGTCATCTGCGGTCTTGTTGACCGCTGCTGACCTGAGGAAGTGTCTTGATGGTGAACGGCGGGAGCTCGCGAGATTGTTGATTCGGCCTTGAGGTTTCCCATGCTTGATTGATCGGGCGTCGAGCATTCCCTCCCGGCCATCTCAAGGCAGTTTCGCCCCCGTTGCTTTGCGTGATAGAGGGCATTGTCGGCCTGTTTGAGGAGCTCTGCGGTGGTGCGACCGTGATCCGGAAAAATGGACAGCCCTACCGAAATATCAACGCTTGGCAGAGTCTGGCCGTTGAGCTTCAAGGAGAGCTGACGCACGGAATTCCGGAAGCGTTCCATCTTACGTTTTGCTCGGTCTGGTCCGGTTTCGGGCATGACCACCACAAATTCTTCTCCGCCGTATCGACAGGCGACATCGCTGCCATGCCGGAAGCGTTCCATCAGCTTGGCGATCGCTTGCATCACCACATCCCCCGCATCATGACCGAATTTGTCGTTATAGTCTTTGAAATGGTCGATATCCAAAAAAGCGACCGCCAACGGCTTCTGCAGACGCGTCATGCGGCTGATTGAGCGATCGGCCTCCTCCTCCATGAAGCGGCGATTGTAGAGTCCCGTGAGCGGGTCGCGAATGGAGAGCGACTCAAGGCTTTCGCGCAAGCGGAGGTTGGCCAAGGCGAGACTGATGTTGTCTGCGGCCGCGTTGGCGAGTTGGCGGATGCGCTGCATGCCGTGGGGCGGTGGTTCGATTCCGTCGAAAACGATATGAACTATGCCCAGAGCGTGACCGTGGGCTTGGAGAGGAATGCAAAGGTAGGTGTTTTTTTCAGCCAGGGCACGGCAAGGAGGATTCAGCGACTCTTCGAGACCGATGTCATGCATGCGACCGCGGCGCAACGCCCAGCAATCGGAAGGTGATATCGTGGTACTTTTCCATGTGGTATTTCCCCACTCGGAGGTTTGGGACAACATCTTTGCGGTCGGCTTAAGGATAAGGATGCGACCACAGGTATTCGGGAAAAGCTTTTCCAACGAGGCCGTGACGATGGGGAACGCTTCACTTTCCGAGGAGCACGATTGGAGAAGGTTGTTCAACTCGCTCAGCAGAGTCACCTCATGGTTGGTTGTCTCCAGCTCGTGCTGCGAGCGCTTGAGTTTGGTCACGTCTCGAGCTGCGGCAAAGACACCGGCAACAGACCCCTGGTCATCATGGTAGATACTGGCGTTGTAAAGCACCTCCGTCTCGGCTCCCGAGGTATGGCGAAGGACCAGAGGGTAGTCGCTGACGTGACCTTCTAAAAAAACTCTCCGGTAACCTTCGCGAGCCTTCTGCGGATCGGTGAAATAGTCTGAAAAGTCGCTGCCGATGAGCGATTCACGGTCGTGGCCGGTGACTAACTCGGTGGCGCGGTTGACGTCCATGATCTTGCCTTCAGGGCTGATGGTGATGAGCGGGTCCAGACTGGCCTCAAGCAAGCTGCGGGAATACTGCGAGGTGCTGAGCATCCGGTGCTGCAACGCGCGCTCTTTCGAGAGGTCGCGAAAGACAAAAAAAACACCTCCAATCGAGCCATCAGCGTGATGAAAGCGGCTGAAGCAAAATTCCAGTTCAAGCTTTTTGCCGGTGGGTGACGTCCAGGCAACAGTGCGAGTCGCCGTCGCCCCAAACTTGAGAGCTTGCGCAAAAAGGTCGCCCGGCTTCTCGGATATGGCGAAGAAGCCGAGAAAGTCATGCTGCTCTATCTCCTCCGGCGAGAGCTCGGCCAAGTGGCGAGCGGCGGCATTCATGTAGCAGATTTTCCCGTTCAACCCGATGATCCCCATGGGAAGAGAGCACTCCTCCAAGGTTTCATAGGTTCCCGGCGATTGGGCGGTTTTGGCTGATGGCTCCGACGCGGAAGAGTTTTGTCCGTTTCCGCGGCTATGGGATTTATCAGCTGAGTGGGCATATTCGGCTTGGCCGACGTTTTTTCCCCGTTTCTTGCGGCGAAGCGATTGAGGGTTGGAGAGCATGGCGGAAATCCGAGCAGGTGGTTATTGACTGCAAGATACGCCAAAGAGCTGCCGATAACTCTGGGGTGAATGCCCCACAGGAACGGGAATACTTAAGCCGGATAAGACCCTGCGGGCTTGTCACCAGATACGAACATCCTCACAGGGAGGCGACCCACCGGTATATTGAGGATTAGACGGGTGACAGCACAGCTCCGGAGCACGGCAAAGCCGGGCTCAGGCTTTGGCGTAAACTTCGGCTCCCTGCGCGACAAACTCCTGGGATTTATCTTCGAGGCCTTGCCGCAGGGCTTGGTCTTCGCTGAGTCCTTTCTCTGCCGCGTATTTACGCACATCTTCGGTGATTTTCATCGAACAGAAGTGTGGGCCGCACATCGAGCAGAAGTGGGCCGATTTGGCGCCTTCTTGCGGAAGGGTTTCGTCGTGGAACTCTCGGGCGGTCTCGGGGTCGAGGCCGAGGTTGAACTGATCTTCCCAACGGAATTCAAAGCGGGCCTTCGAGAGGGCGTTGTCGCGGTATTGTGCACCCGGGTGACCTTTGGCCAAGTCGGCGGCGTGGGCGGCGATTTTGTAGGCGATGACGCCATCTTTCACATCCTTCTTGTTCGGCAGGCCGAGGTGTTCTTTGGGTGTGACATAGCAGAGCATGGCGCAGCCATACCAACCAATCATGGCGGCTCCGATGCCGCTGGTGATGTGATCGTAGCCGGGCGCGATGTCGGTGGTGAGCGGTCCGAGCGTGTAGAACGGGGCTTCGTGGCACCACTCGAGCTGTTTGGCCATATTTTCCTCGATCATGTGCATCGGCACATGGCCGGGACCTTCGTTCATCACTTGCACGCCTTTGGCCCAAGCCCGCTGGGTCAGCTCGCCCTGCACTTCCAGTTCACCGAACTGGGCCTTGTCGTTGGCGTCGGCAATCGAGCCGGGGCGGAGCCCGTCGCCGATGGAAAAAGAGACATCATAGGCCGCCATGATGTCGCAAATGTCGTCCCAGTGGGTGTAGAGAAAATTTTCCCGGTGATGGGCGAGGCACCATTTCGCCATGATGCTGCCGCCGCGGGAGACGATACCCGTCATGCGCGAGGCGGTGAGCGGGATGAAGCGCAGGAGCACGCCCGCGTGGATGGTGAAATAGTCGACACCTTGCTCGGCTTGCTCGATCAGCGTATCGGAGAAAATCTCCCAGGTGAGTTCCTCGGCCTTGCCGTTAACTTTTTCGAGAGCTTGGTAAATCGGCACGGTGCCGATGGGCACGGGAGAGTTGCGGATGATCCATTCGCGCGTGGCATGGATGTTTTTGCCGGTGGAAAGATCCATCACGGTGTCCGCGCCCCATTTGGTGGCCCAGCGCATTTTCTCGACCTCCTCCTCGATCGAGGACGCGACGGCGGAGTTGCCGATATTCGCGTTGATTTTCACGAGGAAGTTGCGACCGATGATCATCGGTTCGAGTTCGGGGTGGTTGATATTGGCCGGAATGATGGCGCGGCCGGCCGCGACTTCGGAACGAACGAATTCCGGAGTGATCTCCGATGGAATTCGCTGGGGGAAGCGGCGGAAAACTCCGGGGGTGTAAGGTTGATCGGGTAGTTGGTTCGAACCGGCGTGTTGTTTGCCGGGATCGTTCCGGACGATATCCGAGGATAGGTCGGCCATTTGGGCGCGTCCCATGTTTTCGCGGATAGCAATGAATTCCATCTCGGGCGTGATGATGCCCTGGCGGGCATACCAGAGTTGGGTGACCGGATGACCGGCGGAGGCGCGGAGGGGCTTGCGGCCGAGACCGGGAAACTCTTTGAGAGCCGAGTCTTTGTGGCGGGCACCGGCGTGCTCGGCATGGGTCGGGGAAAGGTAGCCGTTGTCTTCGGGTCGAACGGCGCGGCCATCGTATGCGGCGACATCGCCGCGGGCGTTGATCCAATCGTGACGCATGGCCGGCAGGCCATTTTCGACATTTCCGGGGAAGCTTTCGTCGCCCCAAGGGCCGCTGGTGTCATAGACACGCACGGGGGGATTGGGCTCGAGTTGCCCGGAAAAGTTTTTGGTCGGGGCGAGGGAGATTTCGCGCATGGGCACGCGAACGGCCGGGTGGGTCAGGCCTGGCACGTAGACGCGCGAGCTGTTGGGCAGGGAGTTGACCGGGACAGAACCGTTGGTAGCGGGGTCAGAAATCATGATCGTGGATGTTGCGGTGCAGGGAACGCGCCGGACCAGAATTTCTCCGCTCCCTGCGCCGGCATGATCCGGATCAGGTTCGAAGGGTCACCCGCCGCCTTGCGGCAGGACTCTCAGCCCGGAGGCTCCCCTGCTCGTGAAAGTTTGCGGGGGTGGAATGTCCGAGGCAAGGCCCGAATCAATCTTCGTGGAAGCGTTTGGCGACAAGTTCCTCGATCTCGCGGAGGAATTTTTCGGCATCGGCCCCGGCGGCCGAAACTCGGAGTTTCGACCCGTGACCGGCGGCCAGCATCATCAGGCCCATGATGCTTTTGCCGTTGACCTCTTCACCGTCTTTTTCGACCCAGACATCGGCTTTGAAGCGATTGGAGGTTTTGACGAACATGGCGGCGGGACGGGCATGGAGACCGTAACGGTTCATGATGACCAGCTCACGGGTGATGCGGCTGTCACCATTGGCAGATTTTTTCGAAAGAATTCCCATCCGTTCAGTCTTTGATCTCCATCATCTTAATGAGTTTCTCGTTGAATTCCAGCGCGCTGTTGGTGCCGAGGGATTTTAGTTTTTGGTCCAAGGCCGCCACCTCCACCAAACGACCGAGGTCACGGCCCATGCGCACAGGGATAATGACATGGGGTACGGAAATGCCAAGAATCTTGTATTCATGCCGGTGGAGCCCGTGACGGTCGACGTCCTCCATCTCCCGCCAGTCCTTGAGAGTGACCACGAGATCGAGGGTTTTTTCGGGACGGATGCTGCTGATGCCGAAAATGGCCGCCACGTTGATGATCCCGATGCCGCGCACTTCCATGTGAAAGCGGGTCAGCTCGGAGGAGGTGCCGATGAGACGCTTGCCTTCGAATGAGCGGAAGCGGGTGATGTCATCGCTGACCAAGCTGTAGCCGCGTTCAAGGAGGCTGAGAACGCACTCGCTTTTGCCGATGCCGCTGGCGCCGCGGATCAGGGTGCCGATGCCCATGATATCGACCATACTGCCGTGCTCGCTCTGGCGCGGGGCGAAAACCAGCTCCAGTGCAATGGTGGCGGCGTTGATGAAATTCATCGTGATCATCGGGGTGCGAAACACGGGGATATCGGCATGGGCCGAGAGTCGCTCGATGAGCGGGGAGACTTTGGCTTTGCGGGCCAAGACGAGGCAGGGCATGCGCGAGGCAAAAAAGCGGCGCAGGCGATCTTCACGCTCCCGGTTGGTGAGGCTCTGCAGGTAACTCAACTCGGCGCTGCCGATGACTTGGATGCGCTTGTCGGCGAAATAGCTGTAGAAGCCGGAAAGCGCGAGGCCCGGACGGTTGACGGTCGGTTCGCCGATTTTGCGGTCCAGCCCGGCTTCGCCGGAGACCAGTTCAAGCTCAAGCTCCGCGGCGTGTTTCTGGTAAAAATCGCCGACAGTGACCGGAGTGTTTTTGGAGGTGGGAGGCACAGGATTTACATCTGGAAGCTTTCGCCGAGGTAAAGCTTGCGGCTGACGGGGTCGTTGAGAAGAAAATCTTTGGAGCCTTCGCTTTCCACGCGTCCTTCGAATATGAGGTAGGCACGATCGACGATCGAGAGGGTCTCGCGGACGTTGTGGTCGGTGATGAGGATGGCGAGGCCGGCCTCACGCAGGTTTGTGATGATCTGCTGTACGTCGAACACGGCGATGGGATCGACGCCGCTGAACGGCTCGTCGAGCATGAGCAGGGACGGATTGGTCACGAGCGAGCGGGCGATGGTCAGGCGGCGTTTTTCACCGCCGCTCAGGGTGAGAGCCTCGTTTTTGGCGATGTGCTCGATGCCGAATTGATGCAGCAATTCCTCGCAGCGGGCTTTGCGCTCGGCCTTGCCGAGGTTGGTCGTCTCGAGGATGGCCATGATGTTTTGCTCGACGGTGAGTTTGCGGAAGATCGACTCTTCCTGTGGCAAGTAGCCCATCCCGGCGCGGGCGCGCTTGAACATGGGCAGCCCGGTCACATCTTTGCCGTCGAAAAAGACGCGGCCGGAATTTGGCCGGACCAGTCCGACAATCATATAAAAGCTGGTGGTCTTGCCGGCGCCGTTGGGGCCGAGGAGCCCGACGACTTCGCCGCGACGCACGTTGATATCCACACCATTGACTACCGCGCGTCCGCCGTAGATTTTCACGAGTTGTTCGGTTTGCAGCAATGCAGTGTCCCTGACGGCTGCGGCGCCGGCATTTTCGGTGGCTGTTGGGGTGGCAAGATTGCTCATGGCATCGTGGGTGCGGCGGTGTCGGTGATAACGGTGCGGCTGGGCCCTTCGGTGGTGGCGCGTCCGTCGCGCTGGATGATCATACGCGTTCCGGGCGACGTGGCGATGTGGCGATTGATGCCTTGCTGTATTTCCGGCATGCCGCTGAGCGTGACGCGTCCGCTGGCGGGGATGTATTCGGCGCGTTGGGCTCGCCCGGTAGCCGCTTTTTCGGGGGTGTCGGATGTCTGTTGGACAATGATCACATTGCCCTCGGCCAGGGCGCGCTCGATACCGGAGCGGTCGGCGGTGAGTTTGACGGTCAGTTTGTCCGAGCTGAGCAGAAAACTGGGGTCGATGACCCTCACTTCGCCGAAGAAGACGGCGGTATTTGTCTGCTCGTCGAAGGTCGCCTCTTTTTGCGCGGTGATTTCGGTTTTGCTGCCGGGCGGACGATCGGCTCCCAGTTTACCCAGACCCATAGGATCGGGAGCTGTTTGAGCCGGGGCTGCGGAGGTAAAAAAGCCCAGCAGGCCTGCCGTGAGAATGGATTTCATGGTTTGAAGTTTTCCGTGTTGCGCAGAGTCATGGTGACCGGCCCCTGCAATTTGCTGGCGCGGGAATTAACATCAAAGTCGAGTCGACTGCCGGTGATTTCAATATTTTCCCCGGTGATCACAGCTTCGCTTTTGCTGCTGAGTTGGTTGGTTTTGCGGTCGTAGACGGCCTTGCTGAGCAGGACCTCCAAAGCCGGTTTCTCTGTCTTCCGGTCGAAGATTTCGATCTTCAAGTCATCGAAATTGAATTTGGTTTGGTCGGCGCGCTCCGCCTTGGCGGCATTCATTCGCACGCTGATTTTGCCATCGGCGTTGAAGTGCGGCACGCGGATGTTTTTCACGCTTTGCCCGATATTCACCGGGATATCGGCGGCGTCTTGGGCCGGGCAGAGGGGGGTGCTCCAGAGCGCGGCGGCGCTGATGATTCCACAAAGCTTACAACGCATGGCGGATGGCAAGGAGTTGGCGCAAAACGGCGGAAAGCCGGCTCATCGGGATCTGGTTGGGACCATCGGACGGAGCGCGCTGGGGATTCTCGTGGGTTTCAAGGAAAACACCATCGGCACCGGCGGCCACAGCGGCGCGAGCCAGCACCGGGGCAAGGTGACCGTCGCCGGTCGTGCGATCTCCTCCTCCGCCCGGCCGCTGGACCGAGTGTGTGGCGTCAAAGACCACATGAAAGCCCTGTTCCTGCATCCACGGGATCGATCGCATGTCGGCCACGAGGTTGTTGTAGCCGAAAGTTGTGCCGCGCTCGGTGAAGAAAAATTTCCGGCAACCGGCCGCGCGCAATTTGTCCGCAATCGGAGCGACCTCCCACGGCGAAAGAAACTGACCTTTTTTCACGTTGACCACGCGCCCGCTCGCGCCGGCGGCTTGGATCAGGTCCGTCTGGCGGCACAGGAAGGCCGGGATCTGCAGCACATCCACGTATTGCGCGGCGATAGCAATCTCTTCGGAGGTATGGACATCGGTCGTCACCGGGACGCCGAACTCCTCGCGGATCGCGCTTAAAATTTCGCAACCTTTTTGGGGGCCGGGGCCGCGGAATGACCGGCCAGAGGTGCGGTTGGCTTTGTCATAGGAGGCTTTGAAGATGAAGGGCACCCGGAGCTTTCCGGTGATGGCCACCAAACGCGCCGCCGCCCGGCGGGCGAATTTTTCATTTTCCAGCACGCAAGGTCCGAGGATGAGGAGAAGATTTTTGCCTCCTATGGAGACAGGGCCGATTTTAAAAGGTGGAACCTTCATTTTCCGGTGAGACTACACGCGAAAGACCGATCAGTCACTCCCCTTGACCATCTTCTCGATCAAGGCGGCCGTGCGTGCGGTCGCTCCACGATGGGGAGCCAGCGCCTCGTTGGCCCTTGCCACAAGATCGTCACCATCGGCCGGGTTTTGCAGCAGTGTGGTGGCGGCCGCAGCCAAAGATTCGGCGTCTGTGACCCCGATAGCACCGCCATTTGCTTCCAGAGCAGCGCGCAGCTCGGCGAAGTTCTCCATGTGCGGCCCGAACAAAACCGGGCGTCCAGCCAGAATCGCTTCGACAGGATTTTGTCCGCCCACGCCACAAAGGCTTTTGCCGATAAAAACGACTTGGGCGACGGCGTACCAGTCGCGCAGTTCACCCGTGGTGTCGATGAGGAGAATATCCGGGGTATTTCCCGAGGGCGTGGCACTGCGGAGGTCGATCTTCCAGCCGGCGCCGGTCAGGCGTTGCTGGATATGCGCGCTCCTTTCCACGTGACGGGGGGCAATAAGAAGTCGGGCCGAGGGAAATATTGTGCGCAATTTTTTCAAGGCGTCGGCCAGAATTTCTTCCTCCCCTTCGTGCGTGCTGCCGGCGAGCAGGATCGGGTCACCGGCCGATATTCCCCAAGCGCGCAGCACCGGCGCGAAGTCGCGCGGGGCTTGGTCGGTATGCGCCGGGTCGTATTTGACGCTGCCGGTGAGGTGTCGTCGGTTCGCCGCGACTCCCAAGTGAGCCCACAGATCCCCGTGCTCCGGTTCCTGGAGGCCGACGCCGGACAAATACCGGGTTACTGAGCGAATGATGGCCGCAAAACGGCGGTAACGGCGGCCGGATCGTGGCGACACGCGGGCATTCACTAAGACAATGGGCAGACCGCGACGGGCGGCGGACCAAACGAAGTTCGGCCACATTTCGCTCTCCGTCAGCACAACGGCCCGAGGGCGCACCGTAGCGAGAGCACGGCGGACGATCAGGGGCAAATCCAGTGGCGTGTAGATGGCGGCCCACCAATCCTTCTGTTTATCGAGAGCGATGGCATGGGCGGTCGAGGTCGTGCTGGACACGACGAATCGCCAGGTCGGTTGTCGACGGTGCAGTTCTTCGAGAATCTTCAATGCGGCCAGCAACTCGCCCACACTCACGGCGTGAAACCAGATCCACTCGCCTTGGGCGAAACGCGCGCGCAAATCCGGGGAATAGCGGGCAAAGCGTTGGCCAAAGTCCCGCCGGTAACCTCCCCGCTTGAACATCCGGGCCAAGTAGCATGGCAGTGTGGCAACCAAGACGAGGGGAAAGACCAAATTGTAGATCAAGCGCATCATGCGTCGGGTGTTCTCCGGTAAAAAGCGATCCAAGCCTGACCGTAACGGCGGCTCCTCAGCAATTCCCAAGAATCGTTGCCGGCGGGCGGCTCCTGCGGCAATTCCACGATGAAAAGCCCGGCGGGCGCGACGCACTCGGCCAGTTTCCGCCCGGCCAAAAGCATGGCCGGGTGCGCGGGGTCATCTGGCACGAGGGCGAAAGGCGGGTCGGCAAAGACGAGGTCGAAAGATGCCGGCGCGGAGTGGCTCACCACGGCGGCGACATCTTGCAGGCGGAAGGTCCCTGTGAGCCGCGCGTGCGCGAGATTCTTTTTGATGGCTTCGGCCGCTTTCCGGTGCCGATCGACAAAAACGCAGGACGCGGCTCCGCGACTCAAAGCCTCGATGCCGATGGCACCGCTGCCGGAGAAAAGATCCAGCACCCGTGCGTCGATCACGCGGTCTCCCAAACTCGAAAAAACCGCCGCGCGTACACGGTCCATCATCGGCCGCGCGATCCCATCCGGACAGTCCAGCCGCAGTCCGCCGGCGCTTCCCGCGATCACGCGCATAGTCAGGGAGTACCCAGTAGGTTGAGGAAAAAGTCACCGATTTGTCCGCCCAGCCCCCCACCAAGCAGGCGTGAGGCGAGATCGCTTTGCGGTTTTTCCAGCGTGCCGGTGACACGGAAAGATACCTCACGGTAGCCGGCCAGGGCCGGGTCGTCGGTGACGGGAAGCTGGCGGCGCGTCAGCGCGGTCAATCGCGCCGCCACCGGCGGGCTCAACAGCAGTATGCCTTGAAGATCCAACCCCCCCGCGCGTGTGACGGGGCCGCGCATTTCCACGGCAAAATCCTCGGCTCGCAAGCGCAGCGGTTCGACATAAACAAAGTCATCTTCGATGCGGAAGTCGGCGCGCGCTTCGCTCAGGTTGATGTTCTGCAATTCGCGGATGCCGAGCAGCTGTCCCAGTCCCTGCAGATAGCTCGATGGAATCAGGCGACCGTTTTCCACCTCCACGCGGGAGCGCCCCCGGATCATCCGTTGCGGCGCGTTGCGGCCTTGCAGGGCAAAATCGGCAGCGAGTGTTCCTTCGAAGCGCAGTCCACCGAAAGATGCAGGAAGACGGAGGTCGGTCATCTGGAAACCGTTCAATTGGAGGGCCCACTCGTAGGGTGAACCCGGCGACCGGGTGGCAATCGAGCCGCGGCCGCTTAATGCACCGCCCGACACCTCGCCCCGGATATCCGGCAAGGTCAGGAGCCCATCCTCCAAGGTGAAGCTGCTGCCCAAGTCGCGGCTGACGATGAGACCGGCAAGAACAGCCTCGGGAATTTTGGCTGCCCCGCGGGCGTTGGCGTTTTCGGTGAAAGAAGCCTGTACGTTGATGCCATCCGCATCGAGCAACGGCCAGCCATCGCGATTCTCGAAAAGAATGCGCGAGCGGCGCACCTCCACTCCCTCCACGCTCACCGCAAAGGCAGGAGAAACCTCGGGTTTTTCCTCCGCGATCTCCGGGGTCGGCGCGGGGCGGGTGATCGCGGGCGTGCCGCCGGGAACCGAAACAGCTTTCTCGGGATGCCGCGGGATTCTCCATTGGCCCCCGGCATTTTGCCGCCAGGTGAGGACAGCTTCTTTCAGGCAGAGTTGGCTGACGACGAACTCGCGGCGCAGCAAAGGGGGCAGACGAAAGACGATTTGAAATTCGGAGGCTTCGAGGAAATT
>JBIJDZ010000063.1:0-12029 GCA_044343805.1 Chthoniobacterales bacterium
GTCTTCAGTCACAGATCTGCAGATCGGTGAACTCGCCTAAGAAGTCGGCGTGGCTCACTTTGGCTTTGTGCTTGCCGTGGGTGAATTGCTTGCCGCGGCATCCGCTGTCGGGGTTGTACTCGATGTCGGCCTTGAACTTGAAGCCATGCTCGACGAGCGCGGCGCAGACAAGGTCATAGTGGTCGCCGTCCTCGATTGCGCTGGTGCGTTCGAGGATGGCTTCTTGGAATTTTTTCGGGAGTTTCTTTTTCATTTGATGGTTATTTGATGGGTAAGGGGCGCAGGCCCGAACTGACTTCGGAACTGGGTCGTTAGGTGATTTCCCGCTCGACAAGCAGGAGGCCACCAGAGGGGCACTCGCGCCCTTCGATGGAGAGCCCCCGGGAATCATAGAGCTGTACCAGAACGGGCACCTTGGCGGTGTCGGCGACCGCGGCGGCGATGTGCTCTTCGATGGCCCGGGGGTCGGGGTCTTTGTGGGGCTCAACATCGACATCCCAAGTCCCTTTGACGGGACGGAAGTGCCAGAGTTCCAACGGATGATCTAGGAGGGTCTAGTTCACTTTCATCGGAATTTGTTGATGGCTTTATTGGGTGTTCCTCCACTCCCTATTGCGGGGGTTGCGAAAATTAGTTTTTTACTCTGTAGCCAGCGCGACGATCCGGCCCAAGCGCTCAATGTGTCATAGCGCTTCACTCCGGCGGATTTCACTTGGTTGGGGAAAACATCGGGTAACATGCCTTGGGGGTTAAGGGCTGAAATTACGCCCTCCGTAAGTCCCTTGTGCCTGACCCGACACCGTCTCACAGTTGACACCGTATTTTTTCGGCCAGGCTCTCCGTGCCGTCTTGGATGACCGAGTATTGTTAAATCTTTGATTTACAAAGGGGTGGAGGCGACGGGAATTGAACCCGTGTCCTCATGGCGTTGAACGCCGCCCACTACATGCTTAGCCGTCGGTGAGTATTCGGACGCGGGCTGCTCAACGGCACGCTACCCTTGTCCTATCGTCCACGAGAAGATATCCGGCGGCGGCGGTCGATCCCGTCGCCGGACTGCCTGCTGTCGTCGGCTTCCCGCCTAGCAGGCGTCAACTGGAAGCCGTCGCGGACGATTAAGCCGCGAGAGCGAGATCTTCGTTCTCTGCTGTTATTTTTTGATCCGATGTTTTACGAGGCCAACGAATCATCCTCGGCATGCGGACGTCGTTTCGCACCAAGAGTCGAAACCATGTACGCCCCCTACGGCGGACACTATCGGCAGGGCGGGCGGGTTTGTCAATTTTGCCGCCCGGCGCGCGGCTGAGTCATAATGCCCTATTGACCGGAGGGAAGGCTTGGGGAAGTCTTGCGGGCGCATGCGCAAAAAAGCCAAGAACACCATCGTCCCGCTGTACGCGAACAAACACTACGGCGCTGATCATCACATCTGGGACAACAACGGAACCTGGTGGGTGCATTTCAGCATCACCCGCACGCGGGGCCGCGCGAAGAGGGTGCGACTGTCGCTGCACACGAAGAACCGCAAACTGGCCCGAGAGCGCCGCGATCAGGTGATGAAATGCGCCCCGGAAAAAATCAAAGCTCTCTGCCACAAGTGGCGTCTCGAACGCTGAGGGCGAAAAACGGGGCCAGACGGAGTCAGAGGCCGAAACCGGACAACTGTGTTGATTGGGAGTTGGCTGGCCGGGGCAAAAGATTCTTTGCGGCAGGCCACATGATGGCTTGGTCGGTGAATTTGCCGCGCAGACTAACCAACCAGCGGCGATAGAACTCCACTTTGGCGCGGACTCGCGGAGTCAAAATGAACGCGCGCAGGGCGCTGATATCACCCCTGGACCAAGGAGCGCAGGCCGCCAGAACGTCCTCCACGGAATAACCGGTGTCGCGCAAGATGCATCGCTGCAAGCCGTGCGGCGTCTCGACCACGTCGAGTTCCTCGGCCGGAATACCGGGGTTCCACTCGACTTCTTTGACTTCGACAAGAGCGAAAATTTGCCCTGGTTTTTCGATCAGGAGCAAGTTGGCAGCGTTCTGTTCGGCATGGGCCTGCATGGCCAAGTCGCAAAGAGGTTTGAAGTCGAGGGAGACTTTTCGTCCACTGGGTAATAGAGGCATGGTGTCGTGAGGTTGATCCCGGCATGGTCTCGGATCGGCCCGGGAAAGCGGAAGAGTTTATCGTGTCATAGTAGCGGTCAGTCTGTGTTCGTGCTATTGCGAGGCTTGGATCAATTCGATCTCGTAGCCCTCAGGAGCATCGATAAAAGCGAAAACCGTACCCGTTGATGAAGTCGTGGGGCCGTCGGATAGCGGATAGCCTTGGGCGGCGGCCTGTTTGGCAAATTCCTGCAAATCTTGAACTTCAAAGGCGAGATGCGTGAGGTCGGGACCGACGACCACGGGGCCGCTGCCATCATAGCGGCAGATTTCGATGAGTTCCTCGCTTTGCGGGGCTTTGAGAAAGACGAGCTCCGAACCGCGGGGTGATTTGTGGCGGCGGATCTCTTCAAGGCCGAGGACGTCTTTGTAGAAATTGATCGTGCGGTCGAGATCCTGCACGCGGTATCTGGTGTGGAGAAGTTTGGTAACCATGCAATCTGGTCTATCACAGGACCGTCGGCGCTGTCTGCGTCTTTCGGGGCACTCCCCGGGCGCATAATTCCCATGAATGCACTTGATCGAGGATGACCTGCGCCATGCCAGGATCAGTGCCGACAGCACGCGAGTAGTAAAGGTGGCGCCCGTCGATAGGATGCGGGTTGCGCCGCTCGCGGTCAGCCGCATTCCCCTCCCCGGCGATACCGAGCAACCCGGGAATGTCCTCGTCGCTGTGCAACCCGTCGGCGATGAAAAACGGCACGGCGATGACGTCGCGGCACGCCGTGAGCTCACGCCAGTTTTCGATCTTGGGCGGGGTTTCCATGAAGGCACCGTGAACTTGGGCAAAGAGGCCCAGCCCCCGGATTGCGGCCACTTGGGCTTCGACAGCTTCAGAGCTGCGAGTGTCGAGCGGGGTGCCATGGCCGAGCACCAACAAGGCGGCTTGCGAAAAATCCACGTCGGGCGCCACTTCGCGGGCACGGTGGAGCAGCACCTCCGTCATGCGCGGATGTCCCCCGACCGGCAAGCACAGGCGGAGCACTTGGCCGTTCGCCCTGGTGGTAACCGGACCGGTGAGGTCGAGCTCTTTCGGGATGACGTTGCGGACGAAATATCCCTCGACGGTGAAATTCGGGACGATGAAAACCTCGGGCTTGGCAAGGGAGTCCAGCGCCTCGCGCAAACCGGGTTTTTCCTTCCAGAAACCGCAGGCGACTTCGCCGAAGAGCCCCGATTCGCGCATGCGCACGGTCAGCTCGCGGGTGGGTTGGCTCGAGTAGCAATTCACGCTGGAGCCGTGAGCCAAGATCAGCAGGGCGCTGTCGGGCTTGGGCGGAAAGGGCGCATCCATGCGGAAAGTAGAACCGCCCGCCCGTAGGTTTGCCCACAAAAAACCAACGACAGGCGTTCGGTTGTGCTTTATCAACCCCTCGGCGCTCGATAGTGGTGTTCGCCATTATGACGCTTGCTTTGATCTATTTACCGGTTGGTTTGGTGCTGCTCTACTTCGGAGCCGAAGGCCTCGTGCGGGGCAGCTCGTCGCTGGCCTTGCGTTGGGGACTCAGTCCTTTGGTGGTGGGTCTCACGGTGGTGGCGTTCGGCACAAGCTCGCCGGAGCTGGTGGTCAGCCTCAAAGCGGCCCTCAACGGCCAAGGCGCAATCAGTGTGGGCAATGTGGTGGGATCGAATATCTGCAACATCGGTCTGATCCTCGGCTTGAGCGCGCTGATCACCCCGATTGCCACGTCATCGCAAATCGTCCGCATCGACATCCCTATCATGATCGGGGCAACGCTGGTTTCGCTCGTTTTTCTCGCAGGCGGATCGATCAGCTTTGTCGAAGGTGCGACGCTTCTCTCGCTGCTGATCGTTTACATAGTCTACAGCATCTACCTGGCTCGCCGCTCCAAGGGAGACGCCTTGGAACAGGAGTTCACCGAGGAGGTGCGGATCTCGAAGCGGGGAGCAGTGCTCGACCTGCTGATGGTCGCGGGAGGACTGGTGCTGCTCGTCTTCGGTGCGCGTTTTCTGGTGGATGGGGCCGTGATCATCGCCCGGTCTTTCGGGTGGAGCGATGCGCTCATCGGCCTGACGATCGTGGCCGTGGGCACGAGCCTGCCGGAGCTGGCGACATCCTTGCTGGCGGCAATCAAGAAGGAGGCGGATATCGCGGTGGGCAATATCGTTGGGTCGAACATTTTCAACCTCCTCGGCATCCTCGGCATCTCGGCCATGGTCACGCCGCTCAAGGCCGAGGGAATCGACGGGCTGGATCTGGCCGTGATGACCGGCTTTGCCGTTTTGCTCTGGCCCTTCGCGCGGTACCAGCACCGCATCTGCCGGTGGGAGGCGTTGTTTTTGCTGGCGGGTTACGTTGTCTTCGTCTGGTGGCTGGTGCGCTCGGCCTGAGAGCTGTCTTTTTCCGGCTCCGCGATGTGGCCGCGCCCCTCGTCCATGAGCGACTTCTCCCAGAGTGGCGTATGCCGCGCATAAGCCGCCCGGCCCAATAAATGGGCAGCCACGGGAGCGGTGAGAAAGATAAAGACGATCGTGACGATGGATTTGGTCACGACCGCCGGTTCTTGAAAAACCACGGCCGCAGCAATGAAAAGGAGGGCCACACCGAGCGAGGCACTTTTCGTTGCCGCGTGCATCCGGATGAATACATCCGGCATACGCACCAGACCGAGACCGGTGAGAAACATGAGAAACACCCCGGCCAGCATCAATGCACCCACGACCCAGATCATTTGAAGATTCCCCTTTCGATTGTCATCGCCATGGCTATGGTCCCGAGAAAAACAACCAGCGCGATGGCCAAAGCTATATCCAAGAGCAGGGCCACGCCGGAGACTATCGCCACGATGACGAGCGCTCCGATGGCCATGGTGGCCAAGGCATCCATAGCCACCACTCGATCCGCCAAGGTGGGACCTTTCACCAGACGGACAAACGACAGAGCCATGCCCGCGGACAAAATCGCGCCGACAACCCAAGCCAAATTGGTCAATTCCGGATTAGATTCCATGGGCGTCAGCGGAGGAGCTCGAGCACCCGTCGCTCGAAGTTTTCTTTGATCTCGGCGCGAAGTTTATCCGGGTCGTTGATATACATGGCGTGGACGTAAAGCGTCTTGCGATCGGGCGAGATGTCGAGGCTGAGCGTGCCGGGGGTCATGGTGATGAGATTGGCCAGCACGGTAATTTCAAGGTCGGTCTCCACCTCGATGGGAATGCCGATAACGCCCGGTTTCATATGGTGGGTCGGGGTGAGGACGTCGTAGGCAATGATGGCGTTCGACTTAAACAACTCCCAGACATAGTAAACGAGAAAGCCGGCCAAACGCGGCAATTTGCCGAAATATCCGTCGTGGCCCGGGCGCCCACGCGTGACGACAAACAGCATGGCGTAGCTGACGACAAACCCCGAAACGAGTGTCTCGAGCGAGATGCCACCGAGCAAACCGGCCCAAACAAGAGTGAGAGTGATGTGGATCGCGGGATACATGGTTCCTCAGCCCCGGCTCAGCACGGCCTGGATGTAGAGTTGTGGGTTCATCAACTGCTCCGCGGCACGAGAGGCAAAGTCGAAGAAAAATTCGGGGAAGAATCCGATCGCCAACGTCAGCACGGCCAACGCCACGATCGGACCGAGCAGCAGAAACTTTTCCACACCGGAGACCGCCAAGAGGTCGGGGGCATACCCCGCATCGGGTTTTTTCCAAAAAGCCTCGGCCCAGATTTTCGTCATGGAAAACAACGTGAGCAGGCCGACGGCCAAAGCCACCACGGCCAACACGACCGCCCAACCGCCGAAGAGGGTGTCGTCCGCCAGCGCGGCCTTGACGATGGCGAACTTGGCGAAAAATCCGGAAAGCGGCGGGATGCCGCCGAGCGACATGGCGGGAATGAAAAACAGCAGGGCAAACCACGGGGTGGCCGCGTAGAGCCCGCCGAGTTTTTTCAGATCGAACGTGCCGCAGTAACGGTGGGCCACACCGCTGATGAGAAAGAGGTTCGCTTTCACCACAATGTGATGGAACAGGTAAAAGACGGTCCCGGCAATCGCGAGCGGTGTGAAGAGCGCCAAACCGAGCACCATGTAACCGATCTGGCTGACAATGTGGAACGAGAGAAGACGCCGGAAATCGAACTGCACCACGGCGCCCAAGACTCCGGTCAACATGGTTAATCCCGCCAAGCCGAGCAGCAGCCCGTGGGTGAACATCACATCGACGGTGAAAATCAGCGTGAACACGCGCAGCAACGCATAAACCCCGACCTTGGTCAAAAGACCGGCAAAAACGGCCGACACCGCCACGGGCGGCGTGTGGTAGGACGCCGGCAGCCAGAAAAAGAGCGGGAAGATCGCCGCCTTGAGGCCGAAGGCCACAAGGAAAAGCATGGCCGTCATCGTGAGCAACTCCGGCTGCATATATTCACGGGCACGGAGGGCCAGGTCGGCCATGTTGAGGGTGCCGGTCTGCCCGTAAAGAATGCCGCAAGCCGCGAGAAAGAAGCTCGAGGAAATGAGGTTGAGCGTGACGTATTTGACCGCGCCCTCCATCTGCGGCTTCTCGCCACCGAGACTCATCAACACGAAGGAGCTGATCAGCATGACCTCGAACCAGACGAACATGTTGAAAATATCGCCGGTGAGAAAGGCCCCGCAGACGCCGAGCATCATGAAATGCAGGAAGGTAAAATAGCCGAAGTGCTCCCGCCGCGCATCAATGTCGGCCAGCGAATAGACCGCCACCGCCAAGCCGATGATGGCCGAGACCAGCAACATGATCGCGGAGGTCAAATCACCCACCAGCACGATTCCGTAGGGCGCCGCCCAATTGCCGAATCGCACGACTTGGATCGTGCCGTCGGCCACGGAAGTCATCAGCCACACCGCCACCCCGACCAAGGCGACCATGCCAGCGACCCCGAAGAAACGCTGGGCCCGACGCGAGCGCCAGGAAATCAGACAAAGCACCGCGGTGATGAGCGGCGTGAGAATGGACCAGGTTACCGCGTTCATGTGACGTCCGTGCTTTTCAGGTCATCGATGTCATCGGTGCCGGTGCTTTGGTCGGCCCGGTGGACCATGGCAAGGGTGAAGGCGAGCACGCCGAAGCTGATGACGATGGCCGTAAGGATGAGCGCCTGCGGCAGCGGATCAACCGCTGTGGCGGATAGCACTTTTTCCCCTTCGCCGATGAAAGCCGGCACACCCTCGCGCAGGCCACCGGCGAGAAAGATAAGCAAATTCACGCCCTGACTCAGCAGAGCAATGCCCAAAACCACCCGCACAACCCCACGGCGGAGCAGCAAATAAATCGCGGCGGCGTAAACAACACCGATGGTTATGGCCAAGAGAAATTCCATCGTCAGTCCTCCTCCCCATCCTCGCCGAGGCTGAACACGATCAAACACGTGACGCCCAGCACGACAAGATACACGCCGCAGTCGAAAACAAGCGGGGTGCCGATTTTGCCGACCACCGGCAGCGGCGTTTTATCCCAGAGCCCGGTGAGAAACGGCCAGCCGCCAACCATTCCGGCCAGACCGCTGCCGAGCGCGACGAGCAAACCGACGGCCATCAGCGTGCGGGGATCGATCCACAGCATCCGCCGAGCCTCCGGAAACCCGGACGCCATAGCATGCAACACCACCGCACTGGCCGCCACCAAGCCGCCGGCAAATCCGCCGCCCGGTAGATTGTGGCCCCGCAACAGCAGAAAAATCGAAAAGATGAGCAGCAGTCCGGTGAGCAGACGACTGACCGTGGCCAGGATCACGCTGCTCATGAGTGGTCCTCCTTTGCTTTTTTGGGCGGACGCAGCCGCAGCATGGCCCAGACGCCGAGAGCGGCGATGGCCAGCACGGAAATTTCCCCCAACGTGTCAAGCGCACGGAAATCGACAAGGATCACGTTGACTACGTTGCGACCGTTGGCCAGCTCGAGACTATTCTCTCCCATGAAGCGCGAGATGGGCGCCTGGGGCATCCGGACCGCCAGATCAAGGAGCACGAGCAATGTCATCATGGCTCCGAACACAATCGCCACCAACGCATCACGCAGGCGGGTGGAGTTTTTGGAATACTGTTTGAAAAGCGGCAGTCGGTAGAATGCGAGGACAAACAGCACCAACGTGAGCGTCTCGACCAGCACCTGGGTCATCGCCAGATCAGGCGCGCTGAACATGAAATAGATCATGGCCACGCCGAGACCGACCACGCCGAGGGCGAGGATGGCGTTGAAGCGTGATTGGGTGACGCAAGCCAGCAGCGATCCGGCGATGATGAGGGCGCAAACGGTGACGGTCAGGATATGCGGCCGGACCATGGCGTTCCAATCCGGTGCCGCCAAATTGCCGGGCAGCAGCCAACCGATGAGCGCGATGGTAAAGAGCGCAATGGTGAGGATGTAATTACGCAGGTAGCCGTTTTGCAGCACGCGGGTCTGCCAGCGGGCGAAGGAAAGCAAACCCTCGAGGATCAACTCATAAGCGCGCTCGGGACCGAAGCGGCCCAGAGCGTCATAAAGCCCGTGGGCAGCCCGCAACCGGGGCGCAACAAAGTAGAGCGCCAACCCGAGGAACAGCGTCACCGCACTCAGCGCCAACGCCACCGTCCAGCCGTGCCAAAGTTTCAAATCCGCGACATAAGCGGCGTCGCCGAGCACGGCGGCGGCGGCCGGTCCGACCAAACTCACACCGGCGATGCCCGGCATCAACCCGGCCTTCAAGCTCGCCACCCCGAGAAGCAAAGGACCGAGCCACATGGTCCACGGCGCCTCATGCGCCGGTTTCGGCGTCGGCCGCGGCGCGCCCCAGAAGGGCTTGATGCCCGCCGTGATGGCCAGCGCCACCATCGCGACGCTGGCGGAAACGCCGAGCAGCTCCCACAACACACCGGGACCTTGGGCGTCGAGCAGCGCTTTGTAGAAATACTCCTTGCTGACAAACCCGAGCAGCAGCGGCAAACCCGCCATGGAAAATGCGCCGATGAGCGCCGCTGCCGCCGTGAACGGCATGGCGCGGCGCAAGCCGCCGAGCACGTCGGGATCGCGAGATCCGGTCTCATGATCGACGCTGCCCGCGGTCATAAAGAGGGCTGCCTTGTAAAGCGCGTGCGCCAAGAGGTAGGCCATGGCGGCTTTGACCGCCAATTCTGTGCCGATCCCCAGCAGCATGGTGAGCGTGCCGAGCACCGCGACCGTCGTGTAGGCGAGGATCTTTTTGAGATCATTCTGCCCGAGGGCAAGAAAGACGCCGGTCATCATCGTGACCGCCCCGACCGGCGCGACGACAGGCAACCACAACGGACTGGCCGACAGCAGTGGATGCAGGCGCGCGAGCAGGAAGACGCCCGCTTTGACCATCGTGGCCGAATGCAGGTAGGCACTGACAGGCGCCGGCGCTGCCATCGCATTGGGCAACCAGAAATGGAACGGAAACTGTGCCGATTTCGTGAAAGCGCCGAGCAGAAAAAGAACCAAGATTGTGGCAAAACCCGGTTGGTTCACGAGGGCCAGCGGATCCATCCGCAGCAAGGCCGAGACCTCGAAGGTTCCCGCCATGCGCCCGAGCAGAATGATGCCAGCCAGCATGGCCAACCCCCCGGCCCCGGTGACCAGCAACGCCTGCAGGGCCGCCGCGCGGGAGCGCGCCTCGTTATGGTAATAGCCGATGAGAAGATAGGACGAAATGCTGGTCAGCTCCCAGAAGATGAAAAGGAGCACGAGATGGTCGGCGCTGACCACACCAAGCATCGAGCCCATGAAGCCGAAGAGATACAGGTAAAATTTGCCGAGGTCTTTTTTGCCTGCGAGGTAACCGGCCGCATACCACGTCACGAAGGTCCCGATGGCGCTGATGAGCAAGAGGAACAGCAAACTCAACCCATCGACATAAAAACTCAGATCGATACCCAGCGAGGGAACCCACGCCGCGCGGAAAATCACCGGTCGGCCGGCAGCCACTTCCCCTATCATCGAGGCGAAGGCGGCCGTGGCGGCGAGAGGCACGAGACTCAGCACCAGCCCGCAGCGTCCGGGCAGACGACGATGCAGCCACGGCGACAAAGCCGCCGCGACAAACGCCGCCGCCAAAATGGTAAACAGCAAAGTGCCCATGAGTTACCGGAACGAAACGGCAAATTGGGAGGGAAGCGGGCTCTTAAGTCAAGGAACACCGGCAAGTAATCCGGCAAGGATTTGACTTGCGCTCCAAGGTTGCAGTCAGCAAAGGCTTGTCTCCGTGATGTTTCCTTATTGTCTGGCTGTCACCGCCACCGAACCGAACGGCTGGATGATCCTGCCTTTTGTGTTGATGGTGCTTTCGATCGCGCTGATGCCCTTCATCCACCTGCATTGGTGGGAAAAAAACTACCCGAAGGTGGCGGTCGCACTCGGTTTATTCACCACGCTCTATTACGTGATCGCCCTGCGCGATGGAGCGCACATGCTGGAAATTGCCCACGAATACGCGAGCTTCATCGCGCTGATCGGCTCTCTTTTTGTCGTGGCCGGCGGCATCCACATCCGGGTGCGCGGCGAAGCGACACCGTTGCGCAACGCGCTCTTTCTCGGCACGGGCGCGATCTTGGCCAACTTCCTCGGCACGACGGGCGCCTCGATGCTGATGATCCGTCCGTGGATCCGCATGAACAAATATCGCATCACCGGATTTCACGTGGTTTTTTTCATCTTCATCGTCGGCAATGTCGGAGGCGCCCTCACCCCCATCGGCGATCCGCCCCTGTTCCTCGGCTACCTCAAGGGGGTGCCGTTTTTCTGGTCGCTCTTCGAACTATGGCCGGCCTGGCTCTTCATGCTGGGATCGCTACTCGCGATTTTCTACGTGCTGGATCGGATCAATTACCACCGGGCACCGGAGGTCGTGCGCGAACTGGAGACAGGTTATGAGAAGTTCCAGATCGACGGCAAACGCAACTTCGTCTTCATCGGTTTGATTCTCGTCGCCGTCTTTCTCAGCTCGCCTTGGCGAGAAGTGCTCATGGTCGCAGCCGCGGCGGCATCTTTTCGCGCGACGCCCGCGGCCGTGCATGAGAGCAACCATTTCACTTTTGCCCCGATCAAAGAGGTGTCCTGGCTCTTTGTCGGCATTTTCGGGACGATGGTGCCGGCGCTCGATTACATGCAGGTCAACTCCGGCAGCCTCGGCGTGAGCACGCCGCTGCAATTTTACGCGCTGACCGGTTTTCTTTCATCTTTCCTCGACAACGCACCGACGTATTTGACCTTTGTGGCCACCTCGATCGGGCAGCAGGGTATGAGCTTGGCCAGCGAGGAGAGCGTGGCGGCGTTTGCGCGCGATCATTCCGCCTATCTGGTCGCCGTCTCGCTCGGTGCGGTCTTTTTCGGCGCCGCCACGTACATCGGCAATGGTCCGAACTTCATGGTCAAATCGATCGCCCAGCACGCGAAAGTGAACACGCCCTCATTTTTCGGTTACGTGGTTCGCTACACCTTGCCCATTCTTGCGCCTCTGCTCGCGCTTATTGCTTGGCTGTTCGTGAAATAAAAACCGCGGCAGCGGTTGACAGCCCGCCGGCCGGTCGTATTTTGGCGTGGTGAAGTTGGCCGTCATCATAGGTGCGTTCATCGCGCTGGCATTGGCTCCAGTGGCCACCGCAAATCTCCCATCCCTCCCGGAGGGTTGCGCGGAAGTCTGTTGCCATGAGGAGCAAAACTGCTGCGCGAACTTCTGCGCGTGTCCGACCGCCTGCATGCCGCACGCTCCCGCTGCGGCTGCCATCGTTCCCTCGGTGGAAAACCCCCGGCTGACTTCTCCCCGCAGATCCACCCTCCGTCACCCCGGCGACGAAGCAGCTCTCCGCCGCTCATCCCCGCCCGACGTTCCCCCGCCGCGAGCCTGAGGGCTCACCCGGCGTCGGCTTCCGTCCTCTTAGGCG
>JBIJDZ010000064.1:0-11973 GCA_044343805.1 Chthoniobacterales bacterium
TCTCAGACGGCTACTACAAGGGCTATGAGGTCGGGTATTATGATGCGGGAAGCAACCGCGGCTACAATTTGCGCCAATAGATTATTCGGCAGCGCAAGCCATGAGGGCCAATCTGGTGTACGCGTGAATGGACACGCCGTGACCGGCCTGTCTTTTGATGGTTTGTCGCGGGCGATGCTACATCCGCTCGGGGGCTTCGACGCCGAGCAGGTCGAGGCCTTGCTTGAGGACTCGGGCGGTGGCTTCGCAGAGGACGAGGCGGGAATGCTGGGTGACGCCGTCGGATTTGAGGACGGGGCAGGCTTCGTAGAAGGCGTGGAAGGCGTTGGCGGTCTCGAAGAGATAGTTGGCGAGGAGGTTGGGGCGGAACTCGTGGAGGACGGTGGGCACGGTTTCGCCGAACTGGAGGAGTTTTTTCGCGAGGTTCAATTCAGCGGGCTCGGTGAGCTGGACGTCTTTGGCCTCGCCGAGTTCGGAGCCGAGTTTGCGGAAGATGGAGCGCACCCGCACGTAGGCGTTTTGCAGATACGGTGCGGTGTTTCCTTGGAGCGAGAGCATCTTCGACCAAGAGAAGACGTAGTCGGTCATGCGATGCTGGGAGAGTTCGGCGTATTTGACGGCGCCGAGGCCGACGATGTGGGCGATGCGGTCTTTTTCTTCGGCGGGCAGCTCGGGATTTTTCTCCTCGATCATGGCGCGGGCGCGGCTGACGGCTTCGTCGAGCAAATCGCGCAGTGCGACGTTGTCGCCCGAACGCGTTTTCATGAGTTTGTGGTCCTCGCCGAGGATGCTGCCGAAGGCGATGTGAGCGAGGGAGGTGGTGACGCCCATGCGTTGGGCGGCGGCGAAGACTTGCTGGAAGTGGAGTTGCTGTGGCGCGCCGGTGACATACCAGACGGCATGCGGGTCCCAACGCTCGATGCGGTATTCGATGGTGGCGAGATCGGTCGTGGCGTAGAGGAAGCCACCGTCGCTCTTGCGGATGAGGCAAGGCTTGTCGGCCAGGGCGGGGATGTCGGGGAAGAAAATGCAGACGGCGCCTTCGCTGATCTCGGCGATCTTGGTGGCGAGGAGTTTCTCCACGAGCGGGCCAAGGGCGGGATCGTAGAAGCTTTCGCCGAGCCGTTCGTCGAAGCGGATGCCGAGGCGGTCGTAGATATCCTGGAATTCGGCCCAGGAGAGATCGACGAGCTGCTGCCAGATGGCGCGGTTCTCGGGATCGCCTTGCTGGAGTTTGACGAGTTCCTCTCGGGCCTCGCGATGGACTTCTTTGTCGGTCTGCTCGAGGGCGTTGACCTCGCGGTAAAGCCGCGTCATTTCCGCGACCGGGTCGCGCTCGAGGGCGTCACGATCGAGGAAATGTTTCCAGCCGTAGAGAACTTTGCCGAACTGCGTGCCCCAGTCGCCGAGATGGTTGTCGGTGACGACTTCGTGTCCGAGGAAACGGGCGATGCGCGCGAGGGTGTCGCCGAGGATGGTGCTGCGGATGTGGCCGACGTGCATCGGCTTGGCGATGTTCGGCGAGCTGAAGTCGATGATGATGCGCAGCAGGTCGCTGGCCGCGGGCACGCCGCAGCGGGCATCGCCGGCGAGGGCGCGGATTTGCTGTGAGGTCCACTCGGGACGCAGGCGAAAGTTGAGGAAGCCGGGGCCGGCGATCTCCGGTTTGTCGCATACGTCACCGGCCTCAAATTTCTCGACGATCTGCGCGGCAAGTTGGCGGGGGTTGGCTTTGGCTTCTTTGGCGAGAACCATGGCGGCGTTGGCCTGGTAGTCGCCGAATCGGGTGTCGGCCGCGGCGACGACTTCGCCACGTTCGGGAGGTAATCCGCAGGCGGTGAGCGCCGCCCGCAGCCGCCGGGTCAGCACGGCTTGCACAGTATCGTTCATTCAGCGTTGTCCGCCGCGGCTGGTGAAGACTTGCAGGATGGCCTCGGCATCTGGTGCAGAGGCGAGTTCTTCGCGCACCTTGCGATCGTTGAGGAATTTGGCGATGGCTGCCAGCGTGCGGAGGTGGACTTGGAATTGGTCGCGGGGAACGACGAAGAGAACGATGAAGTGCACGAGTTCGTTGTCCAACGAATCGAACTCGATGCCGGCGGGGGAGCGTCCGAAGGCGGCGACGACTTGATGGACGTGTTCTGACGAGGCGTGCGGGATGGCGATACCGAAGCCGATCCCGGTGCTCATCGTTTCCTCGCGTTGGCGCAGTGCGGCCAAAATGCTGTCTCGGTATTGTGATTCAATACCGTGCGTGGAAACCAGCAGGTCCACGATCTCAGTGATCGCCGGCCACCGCTCAGTCGCCTTCATCTCGGGAATTATCTGCCCGACCTTGAGCAAACTCGACAGGGTCATGCGCCTAGCCAGCCAAGTTAGCAACGCAATCAAGTATGGCAAGAGGGTTTTGACCCCGGAGAGGTCGCGACTGACAGCGCGCTCTCATGCTGATAAACAGTTCATGATGAAAGTCCTGCTCGCCACGGCCGAAATCGCCCCATGGGTGCATGAAGGTGCAACCGGCGCGGCGGCAGCGGGTTTGGCGCGCGCGTTGAAATCGACCGGAGTGCAGGTACGCGTGATCGTGCCGGACTATCCGGTCTTCACGGGACTGCGCGGGTTGTCGCGGGGCAAAAAGCACCCGCTCAAGCTTTCGTACAACGGCGCGCTGCATCGCACGGCGTGGACCGAAGCGAAGATCCAAGGGCTCGAACTCGTGCTGGTCGAGAAACCGGAGTTTTTTGACCGCGCGGAGATTTACGGCGCACCCGGCGAGACTTATGAGGACAACCTGGCGCGGTTCAGTTTTTTTGCCGAAGCGGTGATGGAAATCGCGGGTGTCTGGTCCGCCGATCTGATCCACGCATGGGATTGGCCCGGCGCGCTGCTGGCGGCGTTGCGGCGCAAGGGGGTGCCCCCGGTGAGTGTTGGACTGCACAACTTGCTCTACCAAGGTGATTTTCCCACGGTGCAATTCCCGCAAACGGGGCTGGAGTGGAAAGATTTCGGGCCGTTTGAATTCTATGGCCGCGGCAACGCGGTCAAAGCCGGCTTGCTGGCGGCGTCGGCGGTGGTCTTTTCCGGATCGCGCATGGTGCACGCGGTGCAGTCGCCCGGCGCGGGGTGTGGCCTGGAAGGTGTCGCGGCATCCGCGGCTCCGCGTTTGCACGGCATTCTGGCAGGGGCGGATTACGACGGCTGGTTCGATGCGCGCACGAAGGAAGCGCGTGGTCGCAAAGCCGGGGTGCGCAAGGAATGGCTGGCCGCGATGAAGTTAAAGCCGTTCGAGGAGGATGGTCTGCTCGCGATTTATCCGCTCGCGTTGAGTGGTGGAGGGGGGCTCGATCTTTTGTTGCCTGTGCTCGATCGGCTGATGGAGTTCCCGCTGCGTGTGGTCGTGCTCGGCGCGCCGCCGCGGGTGGTGGCACCTATGTTGCAGCTGCTCATGATGCGCCATCCCGGACAATTCATGATTCATGACGGAGATGATACAACGGTACTCCGGGCCGCATCGGCGGCCGCTGATGCGCTGCTTGTGCCTGATGCGATCGAGCCGGGCGACACGCGTCTTTCCTGTGCAATGCGTGCCGGGGCGGTGCCATTGGCCCAATCGCTGCCGGGACTTCACGAGATCGTGCAAAACCAAGAATCGTCGAGCAATACCGGCAACGGTCTGGTTTTTTACCGTCATGATCCTGAGGCGTTGTGGGACACGTTCCGTCACGCGCTGCAGCTGCGCAGCGCGGGCTCGTGGGACGGATTGACGGCGCGCGCGGCAGCGATGGATTTTTCGTGGAGCAGTGCGGCGGGACGCTATGCCGCGTTGTTCAAACATCTCGTGCCGCATGCTTCCTGAACTGCGCACGGAGATTCCCGGGCCGCGTTCGCGGGACCTGGGGCAACGCTTGCGACGTGTGGAATCACGCAATGTGACGTTGGTCAACGAGGAGTGGCCGGTTTTCTGGGAGCGGGCCGAGGGCGTGAATGTGTGGGATGCGGACGGCAACCGCTTTCTGGATTTCACCTCGGGCTTCGGCGTGACGGGGTTGGGCCATTCCAACAAGTCGGTGCGCGAGGCATTGATGGCACAGGCGCAACGCCTCTGGCATGCAATGGGCGATGTGCATCCAGCTGAGGGGAAACTGGAATTATGCGAGATGCTTTCGCGGCTCACCTACGAGCGGTGGGGCGTAGGGCGGGGCAAGGTGATCTTGGGCAACGCGGGGTCAGATGCGATCGAAGCAGCGCTCAAGACGGCGCTGTTGCACAGTGGCAAACCCGGCGTGATTGTCTTCGAAGGCGCGTATCATGGCCTCGGCTACGGAGCGCTCGAGGCGAGTGCGTTGGATTTTTTCCGTCAGCCTTTCCGCGCGCAGCTCGGTAAGTTCGCCGTGGCCGTGCCTTATCCGTATTGCTACCGCTGTCCGCTCGGTCATGGTGGCGCTTTCGCGCTCGAGGGTGGCGAGTTTCCCAACTGCAGCACAGGATGTCTGGAGGAGTTGCGCAAACGTATCATGACGGAGATCAAATGCCGCGAGATCGGCGCGATCTTAGTGGAGCCGATCCAGGGCCGTAGCGGGGAGATCGTGCCGCCGAAGGATTTTCTGCGGCTGCTGCGACGCATCTGCGACGAGGAGAAAATCCTCCTCGTGGCGGATGAAATTTACACGGGTTTCAATCGCACGGGTCGCCTCTTTGCCTGCGAACATTCGGGTGTCGTGCCGGATGTCATTTGTCTCGGCAAAGCGTTGACTTCGGGTTTCCCGCTTTCGGCATGTGTGGGGCGGTCCGATGTGATGGACGCCTGGCCCGAGTCTTCGGGCGAGGCGCTGCACACGAGTACATTTCTGGGGAATCCGCTGGGTTGCGCGATGGCGCTCGCCTCGTTGCGCGAGCACGTGAAGCCGGAAACGGCCGCACGCGTGCGCGAGTCGGGGCAACATCTTCGAGCCGCACTCCACAAAAACCGCTCCCCGCGCATCGGGAATGTCCGTGGGGCCGGATTACTGGTCGGTGTGGAGCTGGTCGATTCGACGGGTGCTCCTGATCCCGGGGCGGCCACCCATGTCGTGCAGGAATCTTTGCGTCGCGGCTTGCTGCTACTGTCCGGCGGCAGATGCGGAAATGTGCTGTCTTTGACGCCGCCGTTCGCCCTTTCGAAGGAAGAAACGGATTTTTTCGGGGCAACTTTGGACGGTATACTGTCCGCTTACTGATTGCGCCAGTCGAGGGCGCCTTTTTTGATGGCGTAAATGTAGCCGAAGGTCAGGACACTGATAAATCCTGCCATGCTCCAGAAGATGATGGTCCCGTGCTGTGCGAGAAATTCACGATAAACCACGGCCCATGGGTACATGAAGACGACCTCGATATCGAAAAGGATGAAGAGCATCGCCACGAGATAGAACTTCACGCTGAACTTGGGAGCAGCCCCATCCCGCACGGGCATGCCGCATTCGTAGGCCATGTCTTTGGTCGGCGTGCGTTTGCCGACCCGGCCGAGCAAGAAGCTGGAAATGAAGATGGCGGCGGCCAGACCCAAGGCCAGCGCGATATGCAGCGCGAGGGGCAGGTATTGTTCGGTCAGCATGGCGCCGCGTTAGCGCGCATGGGTGTCCGCCGGCTCCAAGGCATTGGCCAAAGAGGCCAAGCCACGGTATTTTTTGCCGGTTTTCTTGACCATACCGCGTGAGACGAGATTCTGCAGCTTTTCGTAAGCACGCAGCCGGAGCATCTCTTCGCCACCGCTGGCGGCGTTGCGATTGCGCAGTTTTTCGTGAACCAGATCGAAGAGTTGTTTAAATTCAAACGATGTTTTCTTGGACAAAACACTGACTAACTCCTCAGTGACCAGATCGGGCAGGCGACGCGAAAACGCGCTCTTTCTCTGTATCGGCATAGTTTCTGGAAAGTAGCAGGGAATCCAGACAAAGCCAGTAAAAAGTTCTGCCGCCGCACATTGCGAGTCTCAAAAAATGGACAATTGCGGGCTTTTCGGTGGTTGCGTTCTCAATTACCGGGCTTTGCGATGCCGGGCTTAATCTTTGACAATGCTCTACCCCCGCGCCAATTGTTCATACGCCAAGGAATATGCCTCCACGCTCCGCCGATCCTGCCAACCCTGATCCGCGTCTGCGTGCCCGCCAAGAAGATGCTCTCAAGCATCTGCACGAGGCCGAGTATGCGCGTGTGCCCGCTTCTGTGGCCAGTCTGGCGGGAGGGCTTCGCTTGTCTTTGGACGATGCCACCGAACTTGCCGCCGAACTGTCACGGGCCGGGTTGGCGGAAACCAGTGCATCGGCCGTCGAGTTGACCTCGAACGGCCGAGAGCAGGCGCGGCAAATTATTCGCGCCCACCGCCTTTACGAAACCTATCTCGCCCATGAAACCGGCATCGCCACCGACGAGTGGCATCGCCGTGCCGATCAAGCCGAGCATCAGCTCACTTCTGAAGCTGTCGATGCGCTGGCCGACCGTCTGGGCCATCCGCGCTACGATCCGCACGGCGATCCGATTCCGACTCGCGGGGGCAACCTCCCGCCCCGGAAGGGCTTCCCGATGCTTGAGGCGCTGGTGGGGGCCGATTTGCTCGTGCTGCACCTCGAGGACGAGCCCGAGGGAGTTTATCGCCGCGCCGCGGCGGCGGGTATTTTTGCCGGGTCCCGTTTGCGGATCCTTTCCCGTGACAAAGATTCGCTGCGCGTTGCGGTGGAGGACCGCGAGTGCAATCTGTCGCCTGCCGTGGCTGGCTCCATTCAAGTGGAGCCCTGCGCCCCGGCGCCGCCGGTGAGAAAACTCACTTCTCTCCGCTGCGGTGAAGCTGCGCGGGTGGTCAATCTTTCGCCCGCCATTATCGGAGGGGAGCGTCGCCGCATGCTCGATTTGGGTCTGGTCCCCGGCACGCGCATCGAGCGTGATTTTGCCAGCATGCTGGGCAGTCCTGTCGCTTACCGCGTGCGCGGGGCGACGATCGCGCTGCGCATAGAGCAATCCGACCGGATTTTCGTGGAGGCCTGAGCAATGTCGTCGTGCCCGCCTTCCACCTGCGAGACGTGTGTCTCGGCCCGGGCCGAGTTGCGCCGGCTGGGGCTCAAACTCGGCCGCTGGGACCATATCGTCGCCCTTGCCGGCAATCCGAATGTCGGCAAAAGCACCGTCTTCAATCTCCTGACCGGACTCCGTCAGCACACCGGCAACTGGCCCGGCAAGACGGTGGCGCGCGCCGAGGGGGCGTTCGACATAGACGGCAAGCGCTACAAGATTGTCGATCTTCCCGGCACCTACTCCCTGTTGGGTACGACGCCCGACGAGGAAGTGGCCCGTGAGTTCCTGCTGTTCGGGCGTCCCGATGTCACGCTCGTCGTTGCCGATGCAACCTGTCTCGAGCGCAATTTCGTTCTTCTGCTGCAAATTCTTCAGATCACCAACCGGGTTGTCCTTTGCCTCAACTTGATGGACGAGGCCCGTGCCCACGGCTTCGATATCGACGTCCGGGGGATCGGGCGCGACCTGGGAATTCCTGTCGTCGCCACCTCGGCGCGCCATGGTGAAGGCTTGGATGAGTTGCTGATGGTCCTGCGCGATGTTGCCACCGGTGCGCTGGTGTGCCGCCACCATGCCCCGGAGATCATGCCCGAGTCCTTGCGCGAACCGGTGGAAAAGTTGTCCGCCCAGCTGCACGCCGCTTATCCTGACATGGAAAATCCAGCATGGGTCGCGCTGCGTTTGCTTGAAGGCGATCCGCGCATCGCTGACGCGCTGGAGAAGGAAGAATTCAACTGGGCCGCGCGGCCGACTCCCGATCCATCATGAAGACCTCCCGGGAAATTTTGCGCCAAGCCGAGGAACTGCGCTGGGAGCTGGGGCCGCAGTTTCAGGATGAAATTGCCGTCCGCGTCAGCCGCGCGGCCTCGCAATTGGCCGCGCGGCATGTCTGCCGCCGAACCGGCTCCGGGCGCTTGGCATGGCAGCGCCGGTTGGATTTGCTGCTCACCGGACGCTGGACCGGCATACCGGCCATGGCGTTATTGTTCGCGGCCGTCCTCTGGCTCACCATCGAGGGCTCAAATGTTCCCTCGGGGATGCTGGCGGGTTTATTGGTGGATGCGGTGCATCCTTGGCTTAAAGCCCACGCTCTCGCGCTCGGTCTCTGGCCGTGGTTGGCGGGCCTGCTCATCGACGGCATGTATCTTTCCTGCGCTTGGGTTGTGAGCGTGATGCTTCCGCCCATGGCTATTTTCTTTCCGCTCTTCACCTTGCTGGAAGACTTCGGCTACTTGCCGCGGGTCGCTTTCAATCTCGACCGGGTTTTTCAAAAAGTCGGCGCGCATGGCAAGCAGGCGCTGACCATGACGATGGGGCTCGGTTGCAATGCCGCGGGGGTCATCGCCACCCGCATCATCGACTCTCCGCGCGAGCGGCTCATTGCCATCATCACCAACAACTTCTCCCTCTGCAACGGTCGCTGGCCCACGCAGATTCTGATGGCCACGATCTTTGTCGGAGCATTGGCTCCGCAAGCCTTTGCCGGGGTGGTTGCGTCCGCCGCGGTTTTCAGCGTGGCGGTGCTCGGGTTTGCTTTTGCCCTCGGTGCCTCGTGGCTGCTTTCGCGCACAATTCTCAAAGGCGAATCCTCGTCGTTCAGTTTGGAGTTGCCGCCCTACCGTCCACCCAATCTCCTGCGTACGCTTTACACCTCGCTGATCGACCGCACTTTGTTCGTTCTTTGGCGCGCGGTGGTCTTTGCCGTGCCGGCGGGGGCCGTCATCTGGCTGATTGCCAACATCAATGCCGGCGGCCACAGCATTGCTTGGTGGATGGTCACGGGACTGGATCCTCTGGCTTGGGTGATGGGGCTGACCGGCGTGATTCTGGTCGCCTATATTGTGGCCATCCCGGCCAACGAGATTGTCATTCCGACCATTTTGATGCTGACCGTTCTTTTGACCGGCTCTCCGCTGGCCGATGCGCCGGGGGCGGGGGTGATGTTTGAAACCGAAGAGCACATTCTGCACGGACTTCTCACCGCAGCGGGGTGGACGACTCTCACGGCCGTGAGCCTCATGCTCTTCAGCCTGCTGCACAACCCTTGCTCGACAACGCTCTACACGATCTACAAAGAAACCGGCAGCTGGCGTTGGACAGCGTTGTCGGCCGGCTTGCCGCTCGCCCTGGGATTCATGGCTTGCGCGTTCGTCGCTTTTGTCTGGCGGACTGTGGCCGGCTGATCAACCGCGCGCCAATTCCCGCACAAGGTCCCGCACAGCGAAGGCGATGTGTTCCGTGCCGCTCTCCGGTGGTTGGCACGGACCTTTGTGACCGCCGCCCAGCAATCGCACGATGGCGTGGGGTCGACCGGGAATGTCGCGCACGTTCCAATAGCGGAGCCTTCCGGCCTTGAGCATCGCCTTGGCGATCGAGGCGAACTTCTGTTCAATCATCGATCGGTGCTCGCCTTCGCACATGGCCACCACCAGGTCGCCGGCGGTCAGATCTTCCACATCGAGTGGAAGGGGATCCCGCGGGGCGGCTGCCAAGTCCGCCAGCTGCGCCTGCTGCAAAAAACGCACGGCATGGTCGGACAAACCCTTGAGATCTTTCGCGTCAAGCAATCCGCGCGAATCGGCCTCCCATGCGAGTCCGGCGGTGGTTGCCTCGTGATTGAACAAAATTTCGGCCAGGCGGCTGCGATAATAATTTCCGCTGCAGACGAAAAGAACGCGTTTTTTCGGGTCCGGGATCACGACGACCGAAGTTGCCTGCATGCCTCGTAAAGCACAATCCCAACCGACGTCGCCAAATTCAAGCTGCGCGCGTCGGGCTGCATCGGAATCGTCAGCAGATTTTCTTTCTCCACCGCCAGCAAACCCTCCGGGAGGCCCCGCGTTTCGCGTCCGAAAACCAGGTAATCTCCTTCGGCGAAAGCGTTTTCCCAGTAAACCCTTTGCGTCTTGGTCGTGAGAAAAAAGAAACGTGCGCTGCCGGCTCCCGCCCGCAAGGCCTCGAGGGACGGCCAGCGGTGCACGTCGCACTTTTCCCAGTAATCCATCCCGGCCCGCCGCAGAGCCGCGCCGTCGATGGTGAAGCCGAGCGGTTCGACCAGGTGCAAGCGGGCACCCGCCGCCAGACATGTCCGTGCGATGTTGCCGGTGTTTTGCGGGATCTCCGGCTCGACCAGAACAACGTGCAACATCGCCCTACGTCCCGCGCTCGTTGATCACGAGCGCCTTGAGCTCCGTCATATCATCCATCGCGTAGCGCACACCCTCGCGTCCGCACCCGCTGTCCTTCACGCCACCATAGGGCATGTTTTCCGTGCGAAAAGTCGGCACTTGATTGATCAGCACGCCGCCAACATCCAACGCCTCGTAAGCTTCCGCGGCTTTGGTCACATCTTTGGTGAACACACCCGCCTGCAGGCCGAATTTCGAGTCGTTCACAGCGGCCAATCCATCGGCAAATCTCTTGTAGGAGGCCAGCACCACAACCGGGGCGAAGACTTCCTCGCAAACGATCGCCGCACCACGCGGCACATTTTCCAGCACGACCGGATGTAGCACATGGCCGTCGATTTTCAGTGGCGTCAGCAACCGCGCCCCCAGCTTTTCTGCTTCCTTGATCCATCCGACGACTTTGTCCAAGGCCTCCTTGTTGATCATCGGTCCGACGAGAGTTTGCGGGTCGCGCGGATCGCCGGCCACGGCTTTGGCCCGCACCTGTGCGAGGAATTCGTCGCAGAAGGCGTCGTAAATTTCCTCATGGGCAAAAATTCTCTGCACGCTGATGCAAGACTGGCCCGCGTAGGCGAACGCGCCGACGGCCATCTTGGCCGCATGTGTTTTCCAGTCCGCATCGGGCTCGACGAGGCAGGCCGCGTTGCCGCCTAGTTCGAGTGTCACTTTTTGTTTCACGGCGGCGGATTTGAGTCTCCAGCCCACATCCACGCTGCCGGTGAACGAGAGCATCTTCACCCGCGAATCGCGCAGGAGCGCGTCCACGTGCTCGTGTCCGAATGTGACGACGCTGATCTGGCCCTCGGGCATTCCGCATTCGTGCAGCACGTTGCCGAGCAGGAGGGCGGTCAGCGGGGTCTTCAGCGCCGGTTTCAAAATCATCGTGTTGCCCGAGGCGATGCACGGCGCGACTTTGTGCGCGACCAGGTTCAGTGGAAAATTGAACGGCGTGATGCCGAGAATGACGCCGAGCGGGAAACGCCGCACCCATCCGCGGTGGCCGACGCCGGCTGAGGTCGCTTCCATTTCTATGGCCTGACCGTTCGGCTCCAGCGCGGCGGCGGCGGCGAGTTCGAAAGTAGCCTGCGCTCGCTGCACTTCGACCCGGGCGAGAGTCAGCGGTTTGCCCGCTTCGCGAACGATGAGATCGGCGAACTCATCGGCGCGCCGCCCGATCATGTCGGAAATTCTCCGCAGCAAACGCGACCGCTCGATCGGCGTAATCCGGCGTGCGGTTGCCAACGCTGTCTCGGCCCGCTGCAGGGCTTGGGCAATCTGCTCTGCGCCGACCAGCGGAACTTCGCCGACTTTCGAACCGTCATAAGGGTTGCAGACGCTGATGGTCGTCCCGCCGGCGTTGTTGTTCTTTGTCATGCCCGTTCAGTTTCGCGCTTCTCGACGAAAATCGGCAGCCCTTCGTGGCTGAAGTGCGACATAAGTTCGTTCGGGTCGAGGGCCTCGGGCATCATCACGCCGCGTTCTTTGATTTTGCCCTCGATGAGCAGGCGGGCCGTGAGTGCCGGCGGAATCCCCGTCTGCACGAGCGTGAGCGAATAGCCGTGCTTCTCGTAGCAGTCGCGGTGGTTGTCCATGGTGTAGATGAAATACTCGACGCGTCGCCGACCGAGTGTGCCGCGAACTTCCGTGCCCACGCAGGAGTAGCCGTCCACGGTCGGTCCCAGCTGCGCCGGTTTCGGCAAAGCGTGCGTGGCCACACGCACGGGCGAGACCTCCGCACCAT
>JBIJDZ010000065.1:0-11919 GCA_044343805.1 Chthoniobacterales bacterium
TACTGGGGTATCGAAAGACTGATCCGAAGCGAATCTGTGAGCACTCGTGAGAACATGATTTTCTTTCGCGAACGTCCGCGATCACCGATGGCTACCCGTGGCGTGACTCCTGCCGGGCGAGGAACGAGCCAAAGCAGGAGGCATGACGCGGGTAGCCATTCGGTGGATCGCATTGTTCGGCTGTTTTCTGTTATCTCCATAGACCTTGATCGGCAAGTTTTATAGCGTCTTCGAAGCCTTCTTGTGTTGATTCATATTTTGTTTCTGGAGTTAGAACCATCTGAATCCCAACGCCTGTCTTCACAATGGCTACAATATGCTGATACCATTTCTGTGGTGTCCATTCTCTGGGTGAGGTGGAATGAAAGCATCCAAGTATTTGATCCCAATAAACGCCAGCGGCTTCACGATAGACATATTGATACTCAGCTTTCCTTGATTCAGGAAAAACTGCAATACGCCCATCATTGAGCACCGCAACCTTCAGAATAGGCGTTGTATCCATTATTTTTTTGCCGAACGTATAGTATACGACAGTTCGTTAATATTGGGTTTTACGACTGGTCGCATATTACTTGTAAGTGAGGGGCAGTTGTTGGATTATTCCATCCGCTATGGCCCAATCGAGCTTTCGCGAGCAGTTCGGGGACTTGGCCCGGATAAAGGGCGTGCAGGAGTCATTGATTCCATTCTGGACGAATTGGGTCATGGCTTGGGGCAAGTATCTCTCAGCTCGCAAATTCGTGGACGCTGGGGAATCCGATGTCGATGCCTTTTTGCAGCATCTGGCCGACCAAGGCAAAGCCGGTTGGCAGATCGAGTAGGCCAAGGCGGCGCTCAAGCTCCTGCACCAATCCCACTACATCCCATCGAGTGGCAATAAAAACTGCACAGCCTCGGGTTTCAGACCCAACTCTTTGCCTCTCACCTCACCACCCGCTTAAACACCGCCACATCCTTCCGCGTAAATCCCACCAACTCCCATCCCTCCGCCCCCCGCGCATTCTGCATCTGCTCGAGACTCCGGTTCTTCATCCCCGCACTCAACACCAAGTATTCCCACTTCGGCGGCCGCGCCTCGGCCATGGAAGACAGACCGAGAAAAACCCCCGTCGCCAAAGCGACAACCATCATTCGCGACTTGCCCAGAGCAATCATCATGCCCTCAAACTGACCCCGCCCCACCCCCGGAAGCGAGCCCGAAATCACCTGCCGGCCAAGCCGTGAAAATTCAAAACGGGCGCGGATTCGATCAGGGCACCGACCGCGAGGATCCGCACACGGCGGACAGGCCGCCGCCGCTGCAATGTGGTCTGGAGGTGTAGCGGCGGTGTCCCCACCGTCGCATCCTTTTCTCCGCTGGTGCGCAGAGACGCTCAGCAAACAGTTAGTCATCTCTTGCCGTTCTCCCCTACGCATGAACCGTTGGATCCGGCAGCATCACTCGCCGCGGACGCGTCACCGCCCAAGCCAGCAAGAAGAGCATAGCACCAACCACCACCATAGCCCCGGCCGGCGAGCAGTTCAGCCAGACGGACACCTGATACCCCAGCAGACTGCTCAGCGCCGCGTGCAAAAAGACCAGCGCAAACCGCATCGGCAAACGGTCCGAGAGCTGCGCGGCAAACATCGGCGGCACGACCAGCATCGCCACCGCGAGAATCGCGCCCACCGCTTCGAAGACGGAGACGATAACGATCGAAAGCACCGCCATCAGACCGTAGTGCCACACCCCGGTGCGGATACCGAGCGACCTCGCCAGCGCCGGATCAAACGATGTCACCAGCAACTCCTTGTAAAACACCGCCACAAGCACGAGCAATCCGATCAGCACCCCCGCAATGCGCACCACCGGGGCGGGGCCGAGAGTGAACCCGAAAAACTCCACCGGCGGATCAAGTGGCACGAAAGCAATCTCCCCGTAAAGCACGCAGTCGGCATCAAGGTGAACCGGGCCCTTCATCTCGGCCACACTCAGTAGAACCACCCCGGCGGCGAACAACGTGGTGAACGCGATGCAGATGGCCGCATCGGTTTTGACCCGTGATTGACGATGGATGAGTTCGATGATGCCCACGGTCAGCAAGCCCGTGGCCACCGCTGCAACAAACATTACCGTTGTGCCTCCGGAGCGGAAGACCATGAAGGCCACGACCAAGCCGAACAAAATACTGTGGCTGATCGCGTCGCCCACCAGCGCCATGCGACGCAGCAACAAGTAGGTCCCGACCAGCCCGCAGGTTGCCGCCACAAGAAAGCCCATGACCACAATCCAGAAGGACACCATGAAGTCTACCGTCCACGGCTGCACCATGACCCTCTGCCATTCGAAAGCCGGAACGAAACCTGTCATCGTGCACCGCCTTTCTTGCCTAAGCCGGCCACCCGCTCGGCCGGTGGCGGTCCGCCTGCCAGATCGGCCAAACCCGGGATCAGCTTCCCGTGCGGATCACGCCGCGCGTAATTCAAGCGCCGCTCCAACCTCCGCACCGTTTCCTCCCCCAACACATGCTCGATCACCTCGGCATCATCGTGCACGTGATCCGGAGCCAAGTGCGCGGCATTTGTTAGATACAGTTCCCACAGCCGGTGATTACGGACAATCTCACAGGCCCGCTGCCAGCCTTCTGGCGTGAAGGCGACCCGTCCGTCCGCCGCCGTGGCCAGTCCCGCCCGTTGCAACTCACCGATCTCCCGCCCCGCCCCCGCCGCCGTCTCCCGCCGGCGCGCCGCCACCCTGTCGACCGCCACCACCTCCTCGCGGAAACCGCCGTCCTCCATCACCTGATAAATCGCTTTGAGCGTATTCTCCCGTCGAATCCGCGCAGCCCGCGAACGTCGGCGCCACAACCGCCCCGCAATCCCGTGACGCGGCGCGAACAGCAAGGCGAGCACGAACAAAGCCGCCGCGGCCAGCACCATGAACGGCCCCGTCGGCAAACTCCGCCCGGTAAAAGAAAAGAAAACCCCCGCCGCCCCGGCCAGCAAACCGAACCCGGCCGACCAAGCCAGCATCGCGCCCATCCGGTCGGTCAGCAAGAACGCCGCCGCCGCCGGAATCACCAGCATGGCCGACACCAGGACCACGCCGACGGCCTGCAGTGCCGACACGATCGCGAACGCCAGCAGCAGCATCAGGCTGTAGTGATACAGCTTCACCGGCCACCCGAGCGACCGCGCGAACCCCTCGTCGAAACTCGTCAGCACATACTCTTTGTAAAAAAGCCCCACCGCCCCCAAGGCCAGGACCGTCACACCCGCCAGCAACCACACATCTTCCGGGCCGAGAGACGCCGCTTGGCCGAACATGAAGCCGTCCAACCCGCTCTTCGCCCCGCCCGGCAAATTCTGGATCATAGTGAAGAGCACGATGCCCACGCCGAAAAACGACGACAGGACAAACCCCAGCGCCGCATCCTCCCGGTGCTTCGTTGTTCCCCGGATCCACTGCACCACGACCGCGCCCAGCAACCCCACCCCCACGGCCCCGGCGAAAATCGCCACTGGATTTTTCGTCATACCCCACAAAAACCCGAGCGCCACCCCGGGCAACACCGCATGCGAGAGCGCATCACCCATCAAAGCGAGCTTGCGCACCACCAGAAACGCGCCCATCAATCCGCAGCACAGCCCCAACAGCATCGAACCGGCCAGCGCAGAGCGCACCGACGGATCCTGCAGGCTGAAAAATCGCGTGGCCTGTGCCCCGAAATCCCACTCCGTCAGCTCCCCGATGCGTGCCGCCTCGACCGGCGCGGCAGCCAGCAGCACCAGCCCCGCCGCGAACCAACCCGCCCGCCTCACGGCTCCTCCCCGAGCGACTGCGCCACGTCGGACAGAATCGTCAGCCGCCCCCCGTAGGTTTTCTGCAGCAATTCCGGCGTGAACACCTCCGCTGTCGGCCCCGCCGCCACCAAGCGCATGTTGAGCAGAACCAGACGGTCGAAGTAATCACGCGCCGTCGACAAATCATGGTGCACCACCACCACCGTCTTGCCCCGCGCCTTCATCTCGCGCAGCAGATCAATGATCGCCGCTTCCGTCGCCGCGTCCACCCCGGCAAACGGCTCGTCCATGAAATACAGATCGCTTTCCTGCGCCAAAGCTCGCGCGAGGAAGACCCGCTGACGCTGGCCGCCGGACAAATTCCCGATCTGCCGACGCGCCAACGGCAGCATCTGCACCTGGTCGAGACAAGCCCGCGCAATCTCCCGGTCCCCCCGGCCCGGACGCCGCCCCGGCGGGAGATGCCCGTAGCGCCCCATCAGCACGACATCCATCACGTTGACGGGAAAATCCCAGTCCACCGACTCCCGCTGGGGAACGTAACCAGTTCGCCGCGCGTTTTGCGCCACGGTCCCCCCGAAAATTTTCACCCACCCCGCCGACAACGGCAGCAGTCCCAGCGCCGCCTTGAGCAAAGTCGACTTGCCCGCCCCATTCGGACCGATGATCCCGGTCAGACTTCCAGCCGGCACCGTCAGATCGACCCCGTAAAGCACCGGACGCCGGTCGTAAGCCACCGTCAGATCGTGCACCTCCAAAGGCGGAGCCGTGGTGGAAAACTCTTTCATCTTGATGTAGCAGGAGCTACATTGCGTCCTACGATTACTCCGGATCTTGCCGGTGTGTCAAACCTGCACTCCCCGCCGCCATGCCCGCCCGCACCCGCGACACCGCCGCCATTCAGCGCCACACGCGCCGCGCCCATGCGCAAGAACGCGCCCAGGATTACGTTGAAGCTATCGCCGACCTCATCGCCGAACACGGGGAGGCCCGCGCCACCGACATCGCCCGTTCGCTCGGGGTGACCCATGTCACCGTCATCCGCACTGTCCAGCGCCTCCAGCGCGAAGGTTTGGTCAAAACCCTGCCTTACCGCTCCATCTTCCTCACTCCCGCCGGACGCGCCCTCGCCGCCCATGCCAAAAATCGCCACCAGACGGTCGTCGCCTTTCTCCAGGCACTCGGCGTGCCGCTCGCGGACGCCCGCGCTGATGCAGAAGGCATCGAACATCATGTCAGCCCCGCCACGCTGTCCGCGATGAACAAATTCCTCGCCGCGCGACGCCCGCGACGCCGGACGGCAAAGTAGATCCCGCGACCAGCCAGCGCCTCCCACCGCAGGGCACTTGACCACAACCGTAACGGAAGAGAGTCTCTTTCTAATCATTCTTCCCCTCCAAGCCCTCCACGATGGTGGCCACGTTGTAACGAATCATACCGTCGTAAGTGCCAACGTCGTGGCCACCTTCCATTTGCCCCGGTTCACCCAAGGCGTCGGAAAAAAGCTCGCCTCCGATGCGCACCTCCGCATCCCGGGCCACCCGGTGCAAGCCGGCGGGATTCACGCTTGTTTCCACGAAAATGGCCGGCACCTTCTGCTCGCGAAGATAGTCAACCAGTCCCGCCATGTCGGACAGGCTCGTTTCGCTCACCGTGGAGATTCCCTGGAGGGCGATCACGCGGAAACCATAGGCCCGGCCGAAGTAGTTGAACGCATCGTGACTGGTCACCAGGATGCGCCGCTCCTCCGGCAGCCGCGCCGCCTGCTCGCGGCACCAGGCATCCAGCGACCGCAATTCCGCGGCCAACTTCTCGCCGTTGGCACGATAGACAGGCGCACCGTCGGGATCCGCCTCCGACAAGCCGGCCACCACCGCGGGCACCGCCTCGGCCCAAAGCGATGCATCCAACCAGACGTGCGGGTCGCGAAAGCCCTCGGAGCCCTCCGGCGAGATCAAGCGGTTCGCTGGTAACGAATCGCTCACGGCGTAGACTTGGACACCCTGCCGGGCCAACCGTGTGAACATATCCCCGAGACGACCTTCCAGATTCAGGCCGTTGTAGAAAATCACATCGGCCTTGGCCAAGCGCGAAGCATCGGACGCCGTCGGCTTGTAAAGGTGCGGATCCACTCCCGGCCCCATCAGTTGCTGCACCTCGACACGTTCCCCACCCGTGTGCCGCACCAAATCGGCCACCATCCCGGTAGTGGCCACAACCTGCAGTTCGGCAGCCGTCAAGCCGACCCCGCCCAGCAGCAAACAACCGATGATGGAAAAATATTTTTTCATGAGTGTAGCTTTTGCTACAATCTGCAATAACGGCTACGTCCGGGACTGTCAAAAGATTATTCGGCGACCCGACGCCCCCTCTCGACCGAGTCCATCGACCCGTTAACGCCCACCTCAGCGCGCGGCAGCCAGCTCCGTCATCCTCACCGGTATCCCCCGCTCGGCAAGGAACGCCTTCACGTCCCCCACAGTGTATTCCCCAAAATGAAAAATGCTCGCCGCCAGCACCGCATCAGCACCCGCGTTCTGCAAAACATCCGCCATGTGCTCGAGCTTCCCTGCGCCGCCGCTGGCAATCACCGGAATGGTCACCGCCGAGCTCACCGCCCGCACCAACTCCATGTCATAACCCTCCTTGGTACCGTCGGCATCCATGCTCGTGAGCAAAATTTCCCCGGCTCCGAGGTCCGCCACAGTCCGCGCCCAAGCCACCGCTTCCAACTCCGTCGGATTCCGCCCGCCATGCGTGTAAACCGTCCAACCGCCCTCCGGACGCCGCCGCGCATCGATCGCCACCACGATGCACTGCGATCCGAAGCGCTCCGCGCCTTCGCTCACCAATTCCGGTCGCTGGATAGCCGAGGTGTTGATACTCACTTTATCCGCGCCGGCGTGGAGCATCACCCTCATGTCATCAACCGTGCGAATGCCCCCACCCACGGTCAGAGGCATGAAACACTGCGACGCGGTGCGCGCCACGACATCGACCATCGTGGCGCGATTGTCGGCGGAGGCGGTGATATCGAGAAAAACCAATTCATCTGCCCCCTGCGCATCGTAGGCTTTGGCACATTCCACCGGGTCACCGGCATCGCGCAGCTCGAGAAACTTGGTGCCTTTGACCACCCGGCCAGCTGTGACATCGAGGCAAGGTATGATGCGTTTGGTGAGCATGCGGGCAAGCATGCCCGCCGCAAGTCCACGGCGCAATGCGGAGATATTTATTTGCCTTGGTCGTTTAGTTCCTTAGCTTTCGCCGATGTCTCGCGTTCTGCTTACAGCCTTGGCGGTTGTCGCTGCTTTTTTTTTCACCGGCTGCGCATCAAGCCCCAAGGGCGTGGGACGCTTCAGCACCGTGGTTGTCGATGCCGGACACGGTGGCATCGACCGCGGAGCCAAGGGTGCTGACAGTCGGTCGGTCGAGAAAACCTACGCCTTAGATACGGCCAAACGCGTCGAGAAAGGCCTCAAAGCCCGCGGCTACCGAGTGGTCATGACCCGAAAAAGCGACTACTTTGTCCCGTTGCCCACTCGCGCGGCCATGGCCAACCGCCAGCGCAACGCCATCTTTGTCAGCATTCATTACAACTGGGCCCGACGCTCGGCCGCCCAAGGGACCGAAACGTATTATTATTCACCAAAGTCTTACCCGTTGGCCGCCAACATCCAGCGTGAACTCGGAAAAATCTCCTCAAGCCGCGGCGTGAAGAAAGCCCGCTTCCATGTCCTGCGCAACAACGCCAGACCGGCCGTGCTGGTCGAAGGCGGATTTTTATCCAACCCCTCGGAACTGCGCCGCATCAAATCTTCATCTTACCGACAACGTCTCGCCGACGCCGTGGTGCGTGGCGTCATCAATTCAGCACGTTAGTACCGCCCAACTTCCGTCTGGAAGAAGTGGGAATATCTGGGATCGGGAGCCCAAATATTTCAGGACGTGCGACGGGTTTACGACTTCTTTCAGGTGCGAGCTTATGGAACAGACGCACATAAGAGTTGCTGCACTGCAGGCGACGCTGCCGGGCATCGATCTTCGGATTCGGTCGGATCACCGCCTGCGAAAACGGCGGCTTTTTTTCCGGCATAACACCTCGCGCCCGATATCGTCGACCGACTTTGCCGTGTCTTTGACCAATCGATCGATCTCCTCAAGATCGACACGCGTGACGGGCGCCCAGAGCTCACGCCATAGCGGGGGATTGATCCGAACCGCGACGGATTGGACAAACTTTTTGTCGCCGCCTTTCTGCCGCCAAAACCCCGCGATCAGCCAAAAAGGCTCGTCGATGTCGAACTGTCTCAAAGCATCGCCAAGCAACACCGGTTCGCCGTATTGCGTGGCCTGCGGGTTGACCGGGATGCCCCCATGACGGGTGTTGGCAGAGGCCGGAATGTCCCACTTGTCTGTCGAAGCGGCGCGCGATAGCCGTCGAAAAATGCCTCGGCCAGTCAGCTTTCAAAGGTCAGTCCGTGGTGTTGGACTTCGGAAGCGCAGACTGTCGAAGCCAGCAGCAACAGCGCGAGAAGCCTGCGCATGGCCATACGGCTCTGCGGACGAAACTTACGCGGAACGCCGGCGGCGTTTGACGCCGAGCATGGCGAGGTTGCGCTTTAGCGTTCCCTCGAGAGCCGTGGCTTCCTCATCACTCATGTTGGCGGTGTTGGCCAATGCTGCCTGAGCGCGCTCGATGGCTTTGGCGACGGAGTCCTCGTCGATTTCAGCCTCTCCGGCCACCATATCGGTCAAAATCGAAATGCGGCCCGGTGTGATCTGGGCGAATCCTTCGCCCACCGCAGCGTAGTGGGTTTTACCCTCGGCAATGACAGCCATTTCTCCGGGTTCCAGCATCGTCATCACCGGTTCGTGATTCGGCAATACGCCAATTTCACCGGTGGTCGTGGGCAGGATGACCTGATCGACCTCGCCGGTGCGCGAGACACCGGCGGGAGAGACAATTTCGAAATGAAGCTTGGCAGCCACTTATTTACGCACCGTTTCGATGCCGCCCTTCATGTAGAAGTTCTGCTCAGGCACATCGTCATGTTTGCCCTCGAGAATTTCTTTGAAGCCGCGGACTGTATCCTCAGTCTTCACGTATTCGCCCTTGGTACCGGTGAAGATTTCAGCCACGTGGAATGGCTGGCTGAGGAAACGCTGGATTTTGCGGGCGCGGTAAACGGTTTGCTTGTCCTCGGGACTGAGTTCATCCATGCCGAGAATGGCGATGATATCCTGCAAGTCTTTGTAACGCTGCAGCACACGCTGTACGCCGCGGGCTACTTCGTAGTGCTCTTGGCCGACAATCTCGGGCGCGAGTGCCTTTGAAGTCGAGGCAAGCGGATCAACGGCCGGGTAAATACCCAACTCGGCGATGGAGCGCTCCAGCACGATGGTCGAATCGAGGTGGGCGAAGGTCGTGGCCGGCGCGGGGTCGGTCAAGTCATCCGCCGGCACATAAACGGCCTGCAGCGACGTGATGGAGCCTTTCTTGGTCGAGGTGATGCGTTCCTGCAAATTACCCATCTCGGCGGCCAGTGTCGGCTGGTAACCCACCGCGGACGGAGTGCGCCCGAGCAGCGCGGAAACTTCCGATCCCGCCTGCGAGAAGCGGAAGATGTTGTCGATGAACAGCAGAACGTCCTGATTTTTCTCGTCGCGGAAATACTCGGCCATGGCCAGAGCGGTCAACGCCACGCGCAAGCGGGCACCCGGAGGTTCGTTCATCTGGCCGTAAACGAGCGCCACCTTCGACTTGGACATGTCTTTCTTGTCGATAATGCCCGCCTCGCACATTTCGTTGAAAAGGTCGTTGCCCTCGCGCGTGCGCTCACCCACCCCGGCGAAGACCGAGTAACCGCCGTGGCCTTTGGCGATGTTGTTGATGAGCTCCATGATGACCACGGTTTTGCCGACGCCGGCGCCGCCGAAGGCGCCGCTCTTGCCGCCCTTAGTGAACGGGCAGATGAGGTCGATGACTTTGATCCCCGTCTCGAGGATCTGGGCCTGCGTGTCTTGCTCGACCAGCGGAGGTGCGTTGCGATGGATGGGATAACGCTTCTCCGAGACAACCGGACCGGCTTCGTCCACGGGATCGCCCGAAACGTTGAAAATGCGGCCGAGCACCGCATCGCCTACCGGCACAGAAATGGGAGCGCCGGTATTCACAACCTCACTGCCGCGGCGCAACCCCTCGGTGCTGGACATGGCGACGGCGCGGACCCAGTTCTCGCCGAGGTTTTGCTGAACCTCGAGGACGACTTTCGACTTTTGGCCGTTCACGTCCGCGGTGACTTCGAGGGCGTCGTAGATTTTCGGGAGAGGGGTTCCACTGAAATCGACGTCCACAACGGGGCCGATGACTTGCACGATTTTTCCGGTATTGCTCATAGCTTTTGGTGAAATTAGCCCATGGTCATCTGCGCGGTGGAAATCTCGAGGATTTCCGTGGTGATGGCCGCTTGGCGGATTTTGTTGTATTCGAGGGTGAGGTCTTTGATGAGAGACTTGGCATTGTCGGTCGCGTTTTTCATGGCGACCATGCGCGCGCTTTGCTCGGAAGCACGGGCGTTGAGGATCATGGCATACATCTCGTTGCCGACGTAGAAGGGCAGCAAGGCGTTGAGCACATCCTGTGGTGACGGCTCGAACTTGAAGGCCGACATCGCTTCCTCGTCGGAACTGTCCATTTCCTCCGCAGGTTTGCCGCCCATCTGGAACGAGGAGATCGGGAGTAATTCGTGGGCCGAGGGCACTTGCTCGAGGGTGTTGATGAAGTCGGTGTAAAGAACGACGACTTTGTCGGCTTCCCCGTTGAGAAACTTGTCGATGATAAATTGCGCGATCGGCTTGATCTCGGCGTAATCGGGGGTGTCACGCAGCGGAAAGTCGGCCAGCAACGGGCGCTTAGTGCGGGCGAGAAAATCTACGGCTTTGCGTCCGGAGGCGATGAAGCTTGTCGTTGCCGGATCGAATTGCTGCACCTCGCGGAACAAATTGGTGTTCAACCCGCCGCAGAGACCTTTATCGGTGCCGACGAGATAGACCAGCGTGTGATGGACCGGACGCTGCTGAAGGAGCGGGTGCAACTCGTCCTCGGAGTGCGCGCTGAGCGAGACGAGCACGCGATTGAGCATCTGGGCATAGGGGCGGGCATCCAAGGCGCGTTGCTGCGCCTTGCGCATCTTCGCGGCGGCGATCATTTGCATCGCCTTGGTGATCTGCGCCGTGTTGCGGACCGATTTGATCCGGCGGCGGATGTCCCGTGTGTTGTTCCCCATGAGCGACGGTTATTTGTAGAATTGGGTAAACTCGTCGAGCGCAGCTTTCAGCTCGCCGGCCAACGTGTCGTCGATGGCTTTTTTCACGCGAATGGAGTCGAGCAGAGAAGCTTTGCGCGTTTCGAAAAACTCCTGCAGCTTCGACTGGAAGTCTTTGATTTTCTCGACGTCCACCTTGTCCATGTAGCCCTGCTGCATGGCGTAAAGCACGGCCGCCTGCATCTCGACCGGGAGCGGCTGGTATTGCTGCTGCTTGAAAAGTTCGACGATGCGACGTCCGCGCTCAAGGAGTGATTTGGTTTTGTCGTCAAGGTCGGAGCCAAACTGCGCGAAGGCGGCCATTTCGCGGAACTGCGCGAGCTCACCCTTGATCTTGCCGGCGACTTGTTTCATCGCCTTGATCTGCGCGGCGGATCCCACGCGGCTGACCGAAAGACCCACGTTGATGGCAGGTCGGATGCCTTGGTAAAACAGGTCGCCCTCGAGGTAGATCTGGCCGTCGGTTATGGAAATCACGTTCGTCGGGATGTAAGCCGACACGTCACCGGCCTGCGTCTCGATGATGGGCAGCGCGGTGAGCGAGCCGCCGCCCGCTTCCTCGCTGAGGCGCGCCGAACGCTCGAGCAGACGGGAGTGAAGATAGAACACGTCGCCGGGATAAGCTTCGCGGCCGGACGGACGCTTGAGCAGCAGCGAAATCTGGCGGTAAGCCACAGCCTGCTTGGAAAGGTCGTCGAAAACAATGAGAGCGTCCATGCCATTGTCCATGAACCACTCGCCGATAGCCGCACCGGCAAACGGCGCGAGATATTGGCTGGCCGCGTCATCAGAAGCCGAGGCCACA
>JBIJDZ010000106.1:0-3805 GCA_044343805.1 Chthoniobacterales bacterium
ACCCGGAACCTGAGTGTATGGGTGGCGGTTGTGTTGCGAGGCGGGCACGTCTTTATCCGTTTCCAGAAAGCCTGCTGAAAGCCATGGGGCGATTGCCGGGACTTGGAGCACTGCGGAAATTGACCTCCTCTCTCTATGTCGATAGCGAGCCGATCCGGCGCGAACTTGGCTGGTCCCCGCCTTTCACGATGGAGGAGGGGCTCAGGCGGACAATTGCAGAGACCGAAAATAGTTGACTAAGCTATAGCTAATCCTATTTTTATTATGTGACTGTCACAATTCATCAAGCAAAAACCCATCTTTCACGCTTACTCCAACAGGTGGAGAGCGGGGAAGAAATTGTCGTTTGCCGTGGAAAGCTGCCGATTGCCAAAATAATACGCTCTGGCCCGAGCTGCGTTTCTCGGCCCAAAGTTGGAAAGGCAACATCTCAGCGCTTCGACATTCCTGCTGATGCTTTTGCGCCGTTGGGTGATGAAGAACTCAAGCATTGGGGCCTGTAAGTCTCCAAGCCCGAATGCTGCAGACCCACAGCAGGGTTCGATCCCCTTCCTCTCCGGTCCACAATTGCCTCTGGCTGTCTGCGCTTCGCTTCGGCTCACAACCCGAGACTCTCAACTGCTCTTTAGGCCATGACCCTGCTCCTTGATACGTGCACCTTTATTTGGCTATGCAGCGCACCGGAAAAACTGAGTGGTCCGGCAGCGAAGGCTCTCGACAGCGAGTCCAACGATCGCGCGCTCAGTCTCGCTACCGTGTGGGAAATCACCCTGAAATACCATAGCGGCAAACTCCCTTTGCCCGAGCGGCCGGATTGCTGGATAGAAGAGCAATTGAGATTGCAGGACATCGATGTTTTGCCGTTGCAGCGCACAACGCTCTATCGGGCTGGCGCATTGCCACCCATTCACAAAGATCCCTTTGATCGAGTGATTGCCGCTGATTCACTGCAGAGAGATCTGCATGTTATTAGTCCCGACGAACCCTTCCTTGCTTACGGTTGCAATGTGATTTGGTGATTCCGAATGCTACGCGTCTTCGACTTGTTTTTTTCCGCGCTCGGACTTCTTTTGGCCAGTCCGTTAATGTTAATTTTGACGGTTGTAGGATTGTTCGACACCGGCGCGCCCATGTTCCGGCAAACACGCGTGGGACGGAACAAGAAGCCTTTCACTCTGGCCAAGTTTCGCACCATGCGGCCGGACACAGCACATGTCGCCACGCATTTGGCGGATGCCTCGGCCGTTACACCTTTCGGCAAGTTTTTGAGGCGCACCAAGCTCGACGAGTTGCCGCAGCTTTGGAATGTGCTCAAGGGAGAGATGAGTCTCGTGGGTCCGCGTCCGTGTTTGTTTAACCAAGAGGAATTGATCGAAGCGCGCGAGCGATTGGGCGTCTTTGAGGTCCGCCCCGGGATCACCGGTCTGGCCCAAGTGAATGAGATCGATATGTCTACGCCACAGCTGCTCGCAGAAACCGATGCCCGCATGCTCTCCTCTCTGGGCCTCAAGGACTACATCGGTTACATCATGATGACCGTGACCGGAAAGGGAGCGGGAGACCGGGTGAGTATCACAACGCACCAAAGTTGATCCTAATCAGAGTGGATCCTAAAAAATCGCAACTAACATCATGAGCGCACGCCCCTACATTCGCTTGATCTCATTAGGCCGGCTGGGGGTCCTTGTGGCGGCTTATTCGGGTATTCTCTTTCTCTCGTTGGTCAGCTCAATGCTCTTGCGGTTCGACTTCAACATCGCGCCGGAATATTGGATGCGATTCTGGCATACGATACCTTGGCTGTTGCTGCTTAAACTATTTGCGTTGGCAGTGTTCGGGCAATTCAGGGCACTGCTTACCTACTTCAGCTTGCCTGATGCAAAGCGCATCGCGGCCGCGATGGGATCGGCTGGAGTATTGGCGCTGGGGGTATGGTTTGTTGTCGGCGGCAGAGACGTCGTTCCTCGTGGCGTGATCGTATCAGATTTGCTGATTTCCTTCATGGCTCTGACGGCATTCCGAACCGGTCTGCGACTCTACCGCGAGAAAGTGACAGCATTACCATCGGATCCTGTGGCAAAGCGGAAACGGCGCGTGGCCATCGTGGGTGCAGGCTCGGCCGGTGCGGCTCTGTTGCGAGATATCCAGGGCAGGCAAGGGCTGGGCTTGGAGGTTGTTTGCTTCATCGATGACGACCGCGCGAAGATTGGTAGCAGTTTGCATGGCAAACAGGTTCTAGGTCCGACCCGGAAATTGTCATCCTTGGCGGATGAGTTGGACCTGCAGAAAGTGATCATCGCGATGCCAACGGCCAAGCCGAACGTGATTAAACGAATCGTCGAGCAAATCAACACCATTGGCATCGACCACGACATTCTGCCTTCAGTGGCTCAACTTTTACACCGGCAGGTTACTGTCAGCCGCCTTCGCCGGGTTGATCCCGAGGATTTACTCGGCCGCGAGGCCGTTGCTCTCGATCATGAAGGCATCAAGGCGCTAATCAAAGGCAAAGTCGTCATGGTCACGGGTGCCGGAGGAAGTATTGGCGGCGAACTGTGCCGGCAGATCGCCGAGCAGAATCCGGCAAAACTCATACTCATCGAGCGAAGTGAGCCTGCGCTGTTCGCCATCGAACAAGAACTCATCGGTTCGCACCGCCATGTCCCGCTTGTTCCGTGCGCTTCCAGCGTCTGTGACGAAGATGCTGTGAATCGTATTTTATCGAAGCACAGCCCAGCACTCGTCTTCCATGCCGCCGCCCACAAGCACGTGCCTCTCATGGAGCAGCAACCGGCCGAGGCTTTGCGCAACAACGCCATTGGCACGGCAACTATGGCGCGTCTTTCCGCCGAACACGGAGTGAAAAAATTTGTCCTCGTTTCGACGGACAAAGCGGTCAATCCGACCAATGTGATGGGAGCGAGCAAGCGATTGGCGGAGATGTTGCTTGAGGAATATCAGACGAAAGGTTCCGGGTGTGCCTATGTCGCCGTCCGCTTCGGCAATGTGCTGGGATCATCGGGCAGTGTGGTGCCGACATTCCGCCGACAAATTGCTGATGGCGGACCCGTTACCGTGACACATCCTGAAGTGACGCGATACTTCATGAGCATTCCGGAGGCCGTGGGGCTCATCCTCCAAAGTGCACTGCAAGCTCGGGGCGGAGAAATCTTTGTCCTTGATATGGGCGAGCCTGTGAAAATCGTGGATTTGGCACGACAAATGATTGAGTTGTCCGGATTCAAGCCTGAGGAGGACATCAAGATCACTTATTGCGGTCTGCGCCCCGGCGAAAAGCTTTACGAAGAGCCGATCCACGAGATGGAAAACGTCGAGCCAACCAGCCATCCGAAAGTGCGAATGCTGCACAACAATCGCTCCAACTCCGCCGGCGGCCTCGTTGCTGAACTGAACTCAGCCTTTCGGGATTTCTCCAACGACAGAGCACGACTGAAAGCTTGGCTGGCCGCGAAAATTCCGGAGTATAAAAAAGGGAATGGTTTCTGATTGATGGAAGGAATTTCCAGATTTTTTAGGGACCGATTTTGGCGTGAGCAAAAAGTGTCTGCTTATGCCGCAGTTGGAATACTAGTTTTTCTCACCTCGTTTTTCTGGTCGCCAACCCGTGATTTCATGCATGTGGTCTATGGTCTGGCATATTTCACGCCCCTCCTTCTCGTTTTGCTGCTGCGCAGGCCGGATTTTAAACAATATGGCGGATGGTTTACTGGACTGGCGCTGCTTTATGCCGGCTACGCATCGATCAGCACACTTTGGTCCGAAGCGCCCCGCATGGAATTTTTTG
>JBIJDZ010000107.1:0-3717 GCA_044343805.1 Chthoniobacterales bacterium
ATCGCCCCGACTTCCGCCGCCCGCTCTTCCATCCACGCGATAATCCCCGGATGATCCGCCACCGGCTGGGTGTTGGGCATGGCCACCACGCTGGTAAATCCACCCGCTGCCGCCGCCCGCGTCCCGGTTTCGATCGTTTCCTTGGCCCCCTGCCCCGGTTCGCGCAAATGCACGTGCATGTCGATCAATCCCGGACAAACCACCAATCCGCGCGCATCGACTTCCAGTGCACCCTCGACCGGAGTCTCGGTGAATTTTCCGCCGGCCACAAACACGTCCCCTACCGCATCACGTCCCGAGGCCGGGTCCACCACACGCCCGCCGCGTATGTTCATTGAGTTTATCACAAATTTTCCTCCCCATGCGCGACCGAGCCGCAAAGATACAACACCGCCATACGCACCGCGATGCCATTGGTGACTTGATCAAGGATGACGCTGTGCGAACCGTCGGCCACCGCCCCGTCCAACTCCACCCCGCGATGAATCGGCCCCGGGTGCATGACCAAGGCCTCCGGACGCAAGCGCGCCGCCCGCGACGCGTTCAACCCGAAGAGCGATGCATATTCCCCCGTGCCGGGAAAGTAACCAGCCTTTTGCCGCTCGTGCTGGATGCGCAAGAGATTGATCACGTCCAACTCGCCCAGCACATCGTCCAAACTGTGCGTAATCCGCACGCCGGCCCTCTCGAATTCCCGCGGCACCAAAGTCGGCGGACCGATCAGCGTCACTTCCGCACCGAGCTTGGTCAGGGCGTGGATATTCGAACGCGCCACCCGGCTGAAACGAATATCACCCACGATGCCCACCTTCACTCCGGCGACACGACCCAGCCTTTCGCGGATGGTGAAAACATCGAGCAAACCCTGTGTCGGGTGCTCGTGGGAACCGTCCCCCGCATTGATCACCCCGGCGCGCAAGCGTTCGGCCAGAAACTGTGGCGCACCCGCCGCCGAGTGACGCAGGACGATCAGGTCAGCCGCCAACGCCTCGAGGTTTTTGGCCGTGTCTATCAGGCTTTCGCCCTTGGAAAGACTGGAGGTATTAGCCGTGATATTGACCACGTCGGCACTCAAACGCACCCCGGCCAATTCAAATGAAGTGCGCGTGCGCGTGCTGGCCTCGACAAAAAAATTCACCAGTGTCTTACCGCGCAAGCTGGGCACTTTTTTCAGACGCCGTTGGCCCACCCCTTTGAATTCCGCCGCCGTATCCAGAATGAAGAGGATTTCCTCCAGCGACAGGGCGTCCAAGGAGAGCAAATCTTTGCGGGTCCACTTCATGATTCGAAAATGCCCTCCTCGCCCGCGTCCGTTCCGCTGAATCGCACACGAACCCGCGATGCGGCGTCAACCTTCAACTCCACCCCGGTAAAATCCGGTCGCACCGGCAGTTCCCGACCGCCTCGGTCGGCCAGCACCGCGTACAAGATCCGGCGCGGTCGCCCGTAAGCCAGCACCGCCTCGATCGCCGCACGCGCCGTGCGTCCCGTGTGCTGGACGTCATCAGTCAGCACGATCGTCCACTGCTCCAAATCCATCGGCAGATCCGTCCCGCGTAATCCATCCACTCCTTCGCGCATTCCCAGGTCATCGCGGTACATGGCGATATCGACCGCGCCGCAACGACAATCAATTCCACGAATCGACAAGGCCTCGGCCAGCTTTCGTGCCACCACCGGCCCTCGCGTGGGAATTCCCGCCAGAAAAACCGGTCCTTGGTCCTGCAAATCACCCACCATCGCATCGGCCATCCGGTCGATCGCCGAAGCCACGCCCTGCGCGTCGAGCAATTGGCGGGCTGGTGGCTGTGTCATGGGCAGTCAGTGTGCCACAAAAGTGGCGAAGACGTCAGCACTCTGTTTTCAGTTGGGTGACGAGGAGGCCTTGGATGACCGCGTGCGACTATCGCGCCAACCCGAACGATGTCGCATCACCCAGTCGAGCAGAGCCTTCTCAAAACCGATATCACGACCGGCTTTTTCACTTTCGATCCACTTGTGACGGAGAATTTCTTCCCTTTCCGCGATAAACTCGCGGTACAGCGTGGAGTTACGCACCAGATTGGCTCCCTCAGCGTGGGGGTTGTCCATTTGATTGAAAATTGGCACAGCAAACCAAAGCGGTCAAGAAACGATCGCTTCAACCCACGGCCGACGCGCTTTCCGCAGCATCCACCTCCCGGCGCACCGCCCAGGCGATCTTCATAAACTCATGGCCGACAGGACTTTCTTGGGCGCGTGCCACAATCGGCATCCCCGTATCGCCCGCCTCGCGCGTGGGTATATCGATCGGCACCTCGCCCAGTAATGGAACACCGAGCCTGTCGGCCTCCCGCTGCCCTCCTCCTTTGCCGAAAATGTCGTATCGAACCCCGTCGCTCGGGCACGAGAAGTAACTCATGTTTTCCACCAGGCCGAGCACGCGCACATTCGTCTTGTGAAACATGGCGACAGCTTTGCGCGCGTCGATCAGGGCGACTTCTTGTGGTGTGGTCACCACCACCGCCCCAGCCAAAGCAACCGTCTGCACCACCGTGAGCTGAATGTCCCCGGTGCCGGGAGGCAGGTCGAGCACGAGGTAGTCGAGCTCACCCCAATCAACCTGACGCAAAAACTGCTGCGTGTAGCGCGTCACCATCGGTCCGCGCAGCACCGCCGGCGTGTCGCCATCGGCCAAAAAGCCCATCGACATCAATTTCAATCCATAGCGTTCGACCGGAATGATGCGGTTGTCCTCGGTCGCGCTGGGCGCTTCGGATGTTCCAAACATCAAGGCGATACTGGGCCCGTACAAATCGCAGTCGCACAACCCCACCCGCGCCCCGCCGAGACTGAGAGCCTGCGCCAGATTTGCCGCCACCGTGCTTTTGCCCACGCCCCCTTTGCCACTGGCCACGGCGATGACATGCTTTACCCCGGCGATCTTTGTCGCCCCGGGCGAGGCTGCCGCCGGCGGCTTTTTCAGATCGAGCAAAACATGGGGCGTCTGCACCCCCGGCACGGCCGCCAGTGCTTCCATGCATCCGCGATGGATTTGTTGGGCAATCTTCGGATCGTCGACCGCCAATGACAACTTCACAAAGACTTCTCCACCGCGGATCTCCGACGATTGGACCAGCCCGAATGACACAATGTCCCTTGAGAAGCCGGGGTATTTCACCGCCCGCAAAGCTTCGCGCACAATTTCCTCGGTTACGTTTGCCATAAAAACTTCATCATGAAACTCGCGCCGGCGCGTCAAAAGGATTTTCGCAAGTGGCTCGGCAAAATTCCCAGCGCCTCGCGGTATTTCGCCACGGTGCGGCGCGCCACGGCCAAGCCGTCATCCTTGAGCCGCGCCACGATCTGCTGGTCGCTCAGCGGCTTGCGCGCATTCTCACCGCGAATCAGTGCGGCGATCGCATCCTTAACGCTCGTGTTGCTCACCTCCACGCCGTCGGCCGTGCGGTAACCCGTGGTGAAGAAAAACTTCATTTCGTAAATCCCCTGCGGCGTCGCCACGGTTTTGCCGGCAATGGCGCGGCTGACCGTAGTCTCATGCACCCCCACCACCTCGGCCACCTGCGCCATGGTCATCGGCGTGAGCGCCGGGAGCCCCTCCTCGAGAAAAGCCCGTTGCCGCACCACGATCTCACGGGCAATGGCTTGAATGGTCTGCTGTCTCTGCTGGATGCTTTTGATCAAAAATTTTCCGCCGCGAATTTTGTCGCGCAGATA
>JBIJDZ010000002.1:0-79019 GCA_044343805.1 Chthoniobacterales bacterium
AAACAAATCGCCAAGTTTCACGCCCACGATGAAAAAAACGAAGCCAAGGTTGGCGACAAAGTTCTCATCATGGAAACCCGCCCGCTCAGCAAGCAGAAGCGCTGGCGTCTCGTCGAGGTTCTCAAACATTAATCGCCGCCATGATCCAGCTACGTTCACGTCTTGATGTTGCCGACAATACTGGTGCCCGCATGGCCACCATGATCGGCGTCATCGGCAAAAAATCACTCTATGCATCGGTCGGGGATGTCATTACCGCAAACGTCAAGGAGGCCTCTGCTGGCGGAACGGTGAAAAAAGGCGAAGTCGTTCGCGCTGTCATCGTACGCACTCGCCAACCGCTCAAGCGTCCGGATGGCTCCGCTCTGCGCTTTGACAACAATGCCATCGTCATCATCGACAAAGACCTCAACCCGCGCGGAACCCGCATTTTTGGTCCTGTAGCCCGCGAACTGCGCGAAAAAAACTTCATGAAGATCGTGTCCCTTGCTCCGGAGGTGCTATGAACCGCGTCAAAACACATGTCAATAAGGGCGACACCGTCCAAGTCATCACCGGCAACCACCGCGGTGCCGAGGGCAAGATCCTGCAAGTTCTGCGCAGTAAAAACCAGGTGCTGATTGAGGGGGTGCGCATGATCAAAAAGCACACACGCAAATCACAAGAGCATCCGAATGGTGCCATCGTCGAGCGCGAGGGACCGATACATATTTCAAACGTCAAGCGGATCGAAGCCGCCAAGAATGAGGAGGCCGATAAGCCCAAATCCAAGGCCAAGGCGAAGTAACCCATGGAAGTCGAACTTTACAAAGAATACACGGGCCGCGTTGTCCCGGCCCTCAAGGCCAAGCACGGCTACACGAACCACCATCAAGTGCCCCGCGTGGACAAAGTCGTCGTCAACACGTCGATCGGCTCCTCGCAGGACACCAAGGAGGCTCTGGAGATTGCCGTGAAGGAATTACAGACCATCACGGGTCAGACGCCGGTTCGCACGAAGTCGAAGAAGAGCATTTCAAACTTCAAGCTTCGCAAAGACCAGCCTATCGGCGCCAAGGTCACCCTACGCGGGCGCATTATGTTCGAATTTCTCGAACGCCTCATCAAAACGGCATTACCTAAAATTCGCGACTTTCGAGGCATTTCGCCGCGCGCTTTCGACGGACAGGGCAATTACACCCTCGGTGTAAGCGATCAAAGCATTTTTCCCGAAATAGAACTCGACAAAATCAAACGCAACATCGGCTTCGACGTGACTATTGTCACGACCGCCCGCACTGACGACGAGGCCAAATCTCTTCTCGGTGAACTGGGCATGCCCTTTGCCGATCGTGCCAAGCCTGTCACTCAGAAAGCCTGAACCGCATGACCACGAACGATCCCATCGCCGACCTGCTTACCCGTTTACGTAACGCCAGCCGTGCCCGCAAATCCGAATTGCTCGTCCCCTACTCCCGAATGAAAGCGGACCTTGCTGCCATCCTCAAAAAAGAAGGCTACATCGCCGACTTTGAAGTCCAGTCGGAGGGACGCCCGCAGATACGTATCGTCAACAAATTTGCAGATAAAACCCCGGCTATCACCGGTCTCAAGCGCGTAAGCCGTCCGGGGCTTCGTCGCTACGTCGGTGCGACCGATATTCCCCGTGTGCTCGGAGGAATGGGTATTTCGATTTTATCCACCCCCCGTGGGGTGCTCACCGGTCGCGAGGCGCGTCGCCAGAATGTCGGCGGCGAGCTTTTAGCCTACGTTTGGTAAGGAGGAAACTATGTCCCGTATCGGAAAAAAACCCGTTTCACTTCCGCCCAAGGTTAAAGTTAATCTTTCCCCTGACCGCTCAGTGCAGGTCGAAGGTCCCAAAGGAAAACTTTCCTGGCGCTTGCCCGAAGGCATCGAAGGCAAGCTTGAAGGAGAAACCCTCACGCTTGAGCGCAAGTCCGAAAACCGCCAAGTTCGGGCTCTTCACGGTTTGGCCCGAGCCCTGCTCAACAACATGGTCACAGGAGTCAGCGCCGGCTTCACCCGCCAGCTCGAAATCCAAGGCGTTGGCTTCAAAGCCGCCGTGCAAGGCCAGAAACTTAATCTATCGCTCGGGTTCTCGCATCCGATCGTTTACGAGATACCCGAAGACATCAAAATCACGGTCAACGATAATACCAAACTCCTCATCGAGGGAATCGATCGGCAGTTGGTCGGCCAAGTTGCGGCTAATATTCGCGCTTACTATCCACCTGAGCCTTACAAAGGCAAAGGTGTGCGCTACTCCGACGAGCAAGTTCGCCGCAAGGAAGGCAAAACTGTCCAGTAAACACCATGACACGTCACGACAGCATCAAACTGCGCCACAAGCGCATCCGCAAAAAAGTGGCTGGAACAACCGAGCGCCCGCGTCTTGCGGTGAACTTTTCCGGTCGGCACATCCGTGCGCAGGTTATCGACGACACGCAAGGCGTGACTCTCGCCGCGGCCAGCACTCAGGAAAAATCGGCCAAGCCTGGGGCCAACGTGTCAAACGCGCAGTCCGTGGGTAAACTCATTGCCGAGCGCTCCAAAGCCAAATCCATCTCCAAGGTCGTTTTCGACCGTGGTGGTTTCCAATACCAGGGCAAAGTCAAAGCCCTCGCTGATGCCGCGCGTGAAGCCGGTCTCGAATTCTAAAATACGCCCATGCCTCCAAACGCACGCAACACCGGCCGCCGCGACAACCGCGGCCCAAAAGAACCTAAAGAGCCATCCGATACCGTCGAAAAAGTTGTCTTCATCAACCGCTGTGCCAAAGTCGTCAAAGGCGGTCGTCGCTTCAGCTTCAGTGCCCTCATCGTCACCGGCGACCACAAAGGCCGTGTCGGCTGCGGTTTCGGCAAAGCGAAAGAAGTCAGTGAAGCCATCCGCAAAGCATCCGATTCCGCCCGCAAGGCCATGAAAAACTTCTCTCTCGCGCAAAATACCATTCCCCATGAAGTGACCGGTGAATTCGGAGGCGGACGCGTCCTTCTTCGTCCGGCCTCGCCCGGCACGGGCATCATCGCGGGTGGCGGAGTCCGCGCCGTGTGCGAAGCCGTGGGAATCCGTGACGTGCTGGCCAAATCGCTCGGGTCGAACAACCACGCCAACGTGGTCAAAGCGACCATTGAAGCCTTATCCAAGCTCCGTCCGCGCGAAGAAATTTTCCGCGTCCGCGGCATCAAGACTAAACCCACCAAAGCGGTAGCCGCGGTTGAAGCCGCCACCGCCTGATCATCATGCGACTGCACACACTCTCACCCCGTCCGGGCGCGAAGAAGCGCCGTAAACGCCTCGGTTCCGGCGAAAGCTCCGGTCGCGGCAAGACCAGCGGCAAAGGTCACAAAGGCCAGAAAGCACGGTCGGGCGGAAGTATTCGTCTGGGCTTTGAAGGCGGCCAGATGCCTCTCATCCGTCGCTTGCCGAAGCGCGGGTTCAACAATACGGCTTTTAAGACACGCTACGCGGTCGTCAATCTCGACGATCTCAACGCATTTGCCGAAGGGTCGACCATTGATGAAGCTGCTCTCCGCAAGGAAGGCCTTGTGCGAGGAAATGTTGACGGAGTCAAAGTGCTGGCTCGTGGAGAGCTGACCCGCAAGCTTACGATTTCCGGAGCCAAGTTCAGCGAGGCAGCCAAACGCAAGATTGAAGCCGCTGGCGGCACGATCGCTTGACGTCCAAAGGACGCCGCATGATCTCCGCGTTCACCAACATTTTCAAAATTCCAGAGCTGCGGCAACGGGTGCTCTTCACGCTGGCGATGATTGTCATCGTGCGTGCTGGTTCGGTGATTTCGACTCCTGGAATCAATGCGGAGGTTTTGCGCCAATGGTTCATTAACGTCGCCGATGCCCAAGCCGGCGGTGGTGTGGCTGCCCTTTTCAACCTCTTCAGCGGCGGCGCGCTTGGCAACTGTGCCATTTTCGCTTTGGGAATTATGCCCTTCATCAGTGCATCAATCATGATGCAGCTCATGACCGCTGTTGTTCCCAAGCTGGGCCGTCTCTCGAGAGAGGACGGGGGACGTCAAAAAATTTCTCAATACACACGCTACGTCACGATCATACTCTGTCTTTTCCAAGGATATTTGTTGGCTCTTTCGTTTGAAAGCCCGGAATCGAACCCGTTCCTTCCGGGTATCATGGATACTATAAACAGGTTAGGCATGCCTCTGGTAGCTGACCCCGGGCTGGCTTTCCGTCTTTTGACGGTAATTACTTTGACTGCTGGAACCATGTTTCTCGTTTGGCTCGGCGACCAAATCACTGAACGAGGCGTCGGCAATGGTATTTCTATCATCATCACTGTCGGTATTCTAGCGCAGCTGCCCGCGGGTCTGATCCAAGCCTGGCGGACCTTTGTGCCTGCTGGTGGCGAAGCGGCAGCGGTCAGCCCGGTCGTTCTTGTTCTTCTTATTGCCTTTTTGATTATAGTAATTGCGGCGGTCATCGCAGTCACCCAAGCAACCCGCCGGATCAGCGTGCAATATGCCAAGCGTGTGGTCGGTCGCAAAGTTTACGGAGGCCAGACGCAATACATGCCGCTCAAGGTCAACTATGCCGGCGTGATGCCGATCATCTTTGCCCAAGCGATCCTGCTTTTCCCTTCCACGATTCTGAACATGGCCTTTCCGACCCAACGTTGGGCCAATGAATTGTCAGCCATGCTTGCCGCTGGATGGTTGCATTATGCGTTGTTCGGCGGAATGATTTTTTTCTTCAGCTACTTCTGGGTCGCCACGCAGTTCCAACCAGCTCAAATTGCCGATGATTTGAAGAAATATGGCGGGTTTATTCCCGGCGTGCGTCCCGGCAAACCGACCGCTGACTTCCTGGATTACACCATGACGCGTCTGACCTTCGCCGGCGCAATATTTCTCACGGTCATTGCTATCCTTCCACAGATGCTTTCGCAAAGCATGAACGTGCCTTACATGACATCTCAATTCTTCGGGGGCACCGGCGTTTTGATCATTGTAGGTGTGACGTTGGATACTATGCGCCAAGTGGAAACTTATCTCCTCCAACGTCATTACGATGGCTTTCTTCGCCGCGGCAAACTACGAGGACGCTTCGAGCGCACCGCCGGTGGCACAGGCCGTGTTATATCCTCAACGGCCCTAGTCTGGATATACGCGGGCATCGGCATCCTCGTCATCGCTGGAACGGCTGCCTATCTTGCCAGTGGCAACTGACCCCGGCATTTTCTCGTGTGTTTGACCGAATTCCCTATTTGTCCTCGATGATTCCGATCAAAAACGAGCGCGAGATAGATAAAATGCGCGAGGCCTGTCGGGTTGCCGCGGAGGTGTTGGATCGTCTGGAGAATCTTATCACGCCGGGCATGGTCACACGCGACATCGACGAGGCCTGCTCGCAGTTTATCGCCGAAGCTGGGGCCAAGAGCGCGTTCCACGGTTACCGTAAATTTCCCGGCCAACTTTGCATCTCCGTGAACGAAGAAGTTGTTCATGGAATCGGGGGTGACCGCCGTCTGGCCTATGGAGATATCGTCAAGCTTGATGTTGGCGTAATCAAAGACGGCTGGATCGGCGACAATGCAACTACCGTCCGATTGGGGGTCGTGGCTCCTGCCGTTGATCGCTTGGTCGAAGACACCGCCCGCATCTTGCGCGATGTCATTCCGCATGTGACGGATGGAAACCGTGTGGGCGACATCTCTTCCTTTATCGAGCAGGCCGCTCTGGCTCGCGGGTATTCCGTTGTTCGTGAATTTGTCGGTCATGGGGTTGGAAGGAAGCTCCACGAGGATCCGCAAATTCCCAATTTTGGCAAAGCTGGCCGAGGCCCGAAGCTCAAGGCCGGCATGACCTTGGCCATTGAGCCGATGATCAATTTGGGTGTCAGCGGCGTGCGCGTGCTTGATGACAAATGGACCGTGGTTACGGCCGACGGCCTCCCCTCTGCTCACTTTGAACACACTGTGCTGGTTACAAAAGATGAACCAGAAGTTTTGACATGGCGAAAAAAGACGCTATTGAAGTAGAAGGCAAGGTTGTCGAGCTGCTGCCGAACACGATGTTCCGTGTGGAATTGCCCAACGGACACCGTGTTCTTGCGCACATCTCAGGCAAGATGCGACTGCACTTCATCCGCATCTTGCCGGGTGATACAGTCATGCTGGAGTTGTCTCCTTACGACTTGAGCAAAGGACGCATCACCTACCGCCGCAAATAGAACGAACCGAAATATGAAAGTAAGAGCCTCCGTCAAACGACTCTGTGAAAGTTGCCGGGTGATCCGGCGGAACAACGTTGTGCGCGTCGTTTGCAAAAACCCGCGCCACAAACAAAGACAAGGATAAAACGCCATGCCACGCTTACTCGGGGTTGAAATCCCGCCCAACAAACGCATCGAAGCCTCCCTGCCGTATATTTACGGCATCGGCCCCACCATCGCCAAACGCGTCCTCGCCGAGGCCTCGATCGATCCTCATACACGTGCCAAAGACCTGACCCCCGAGCAGATCTCCTTGATTGTTCAGATCATCGGCAACAACGGCATTCTTATCGAAGGTGATCTCCGCCGCGAACTGCAGGGCAATTTAAAACGACTGCAAGCGATCAACTGCTACCGCGGTATCCGCCATCGCCGCGGCCTTCCCGTGCGCGGACAGCGCACCTCCACTAATGCCCGTACCCGGAAAGGGCCCCGCAAAACGGTGGGCGTGCAGAAAAACAAGGACGCCAAGGCTGGCAAAGTCTAATCCACAACTAGTATGAGCGACGAAACCAAGAACGAATCTCAAGACGCTGTCCGCAAGGAAGAAACGGCGGAACATCATCCTGCCACCGAAGCCAAGGCGGAAGCCGCCCCAGCTGCTGAAAAAAAAGCCGCCAAGCCCAAAGCTGCCAAAGGCAAGACCGCCAAGAAAAAGGAGGGTGAAGAGAAAGCCGCTGAAGTAGCTGCTCCCAAGTCGTCCGATGATATCTTGTCACTCGATGCGCCGATTGCGCCGGCAAAAATCGTCAAGGCCAAGGGAAGCAAAAACGTCAGCCAAGGCATTGCCCACGTCCTTGCGACCTTCAACAACACCATCGTTAGCATCACGGACCAGCGCGGTGCCGTTCTCGGCGCATCCAGCGCGGGTAAAGTCGGATTCAAAGGCTCGCGCAAAAGCACAGCCTACGCCGCACAGCTCGTAGCGCAAGACGCCGCCCGTCAAGCCATGGGGCACGGACTCAAAGAGGTTGAAGTCCGTGTCAAAGGCCCCGGTGCCGGCCGCGAATCCGCGATCCGCGCTCTGCAAGCTATCGGCCTCGAAATCACCATTATCAAGGACGTCACTCCCGTGCCGCACAACGGGTGCCGTCCACCCAAAGCCCGCCGCGTTTAATATCGCGCAACCTATCGTACACCATGGCAAGATACACCGGACCCAAGACCAAAATCAGCCGCCGCTTTGGCGTTTTCCTTATCGGCTCACCGAAGCATTTTGAGCGCCGTAGCTACCCGCCCGGAATGCACGGCCAGAAAGGAATGCGCCGCAAAGTTTCCGAATACGGGCAAGCCCTCGCCGAAAAGCAGAAGCTCAAAGCCCAATACGGAGTGCTTGAGCGACAGTTTCGCCGCTACTTCGATACGGCTCTTTCGCGTCGCGGCATCACTGGCGAGACGCTTCTCCAGCTCCTCGAGACTCGTTTGGACAACATTGTTTATCGCCTTGGTTTTGCCCGCACCCGCACTGCTGCCCGCCAGATGGTTTCGCACGGTCATGTGCAGGTCAACGGCCGCAAAAACGACATATCTTCGGCCAATTTGAAGCCGGGTGATGTTGTCACGATCAAAAACTCGCCCAAACCCCGCGCGCTGGCCGCCCGCCACATGGAAGCCACCCAGATTCGCACCGTGCCCGAGTGGCTTGTCGTCGATCGCGATAATTTCTCAGGTACAGTGTCCCGTATCCCGACCCGCGATGAAATCGCGCCGGTCGTAAATGAACAGCTTGTCGTCGAGCTTTACTCGCGATAAACGGAAAAAATTCCCCCTCCAGCGCCGCCGGCGCGACTTCGGTCGCCCGGCGGCGTTTTTCTTGGGGTTGCGGGACCGACGTCGCACGTTAAACTTGCCGACGTGGAAGCCCGCCGCCTGCCGCTTGATGGAATGTTGTTGCTGCCAAACGCGTTGCATGCCGATGCCCGCGGCACTTTTTCCGTGCTGTGGAACCGGGAAGAACTGGTTCGCGCCGGGATCGCTGCGAAGTTCGTGCAGGACAACCTCATCAAAACCCGACGCGGTGTTCTGCGGGGTATGCATTTCCAGACCCGCCATCCGCAGGGAAAGTTGCTCACCGTGATTGAAGGCGAGGTCTATGACGCCGCTGTCGATTTACGTCCCCATTCGCCGACATTCGGCCAATCCGCCGGTGTCGTTCTGCGGGCCGCCGATCATCAAAGCCTCTGGCTGCCGCCCGGATTTGCCCACGGTTTTTTGGCGCTCAGCGAGCATGTGATCTACCTCTATAAAGTCACCGCCCCGTGGGACCCGGATGATGCACACGTTCTGGCTTGGGATGATCCGCGGGTGGCTATTGCTTGGCCTTTATCCGGGGGACAAAAGCCGCTTCTTTCCGAGCGCGACAAAGTCGGTCGATCACTGGAGGAAGTTCAGGCTGAGTTGCCATGAATCATTGGCTATTGGCAAAACCACCGTCGTTGGAAAAAACTGCTGCTCCATGAATGTTCCCGAGCAAATGATGGTGCGGGTCTCGCCGCGGCATGAAGTGCTGCTGGCACCGGAATACGCGCAACTGATCACGCGGGCCCCGGAACACGATTACGTCATGCGTACCATCACCCGGCGCGAGGCCAACGGCATGCCTTTGATGACGGCCGAAATGGTTATCGCCGGCAAAGACACGCTCAAAGAATTCGCGCTCGCCGCCGAATATCCGATGCACTTCCGTAAAACGTATTTTCCCGGTCGCCTGCACGGGGATCCATCGGTCGAGTTCGAAAATCAACGCCGTGCCTCCGAAATCCTTGGCGCGCCACCACCGATCGGTTGGACCAAAAACACCTTCCGGTCCTGCTTCGTGCCCGGCAAACCTTACTCGCGCCTCACGCCTTTCGGTGTCGAGCCGGTGGAAAATAATGTCTTCGTGGCGGAGGAATTGAACCTCGCCACCGCCGTCGGCCTTTGGTGGTTGTGCCAACAAGCATTTGATCAGCTGGCGCGTTTGCACGATGCAGGTCTCGTCCACGGCGACATGGAGCTGCACAACATCGCTGTCTCCCCATCGCCCGCCGAAGTTGTTCTCATCGACTTCGAGCTCGCCCGTAACAAGCAAGATCTCCCTCCTGCCGATTGGGAAAAGTTCATCCGCGCTGATTTTGTCGAACTCCTCAAAGAGGCCGTCTATTTGCAGTGCGCTCTCGGACGCCAGCCCGGCCCCCTGGCCGATATGGCCATGGAGCGCCTCGGCGAATTGTTCCCGTCACCCGGACGCTTCGAACGCCGTATCCGCAGGCAGGCGGCAGTTTAGATTGTAAGAGGCGCTCCCTGTGGCTTGCGGCGAAGGGTGAGGCCGTGTTTACTTACTTGTCGTGTTATTCAAGGATGGGTGACAGAGCGGTCGATTGTGCACGCCTGGAAAGCGTGTGTGCCGCAAGGCACCGGGGGTTCGAATCCCCCCCCATCCGCCATTTCTTGTTTATTTTCGAAATGGACGGCCCGCTTCGCTGCAAAGGAGGAATGCTGAGATGGTTGCTAGCGTTAAAAGCGTCACGAACAAGAGATCAATGAATGTGTTCATGCCCAGATTTCATTACAGGGGGTAGGACAGACACTGGGTTACGCTCCTCAAAGTTGTCCCCGCCGGGAATCGAACCCAGATTTAGAGTTTAGGAAACCCTCGTTCTATCCGTTGAACTACGGGGACGTTGAAAGGCTTCACGGATGCCGCAGGAGAGGCTGGTTGGCAAGATGATTGGTGGCGATTTTGCTCCGAGTCACGGAGGAGGTTCCGCTAAATTGGGCGCACATTGAACATGGCTTTCCGATTTTTCGAGGTCTTGATTGATCATTGGCCGGTCTTTGCCGTTTTGGCGGGATTGGCAGCGTTGATGGCGATTGTGGTAATCGTGCGGGGGCCGTTCGAGAAAGACCGTCAGGCAAAGGCCGACGGGATTTTCGGGTGGGCGTGCGTGTTTGCGCTGCCGCCAGTCGTGTATGTGCTGGGTGTGGCGGCTGGCCTGAGTGTGGATGCCTCGATTTTCACGGCCATGCTGGCGGCGGCGGTTTTGTTGTGGGTGTTTGCGCTCGTGGAGGAGTTTGTGCCGGCGCTGGTCGCGGTGGTGGCAACGTTGTTCATCGGGCTGGCACCGCCGGAGGTGGCGTTGGCCGGTTTTTCATCCCCGGGGCTTCTTCTTTTACTCGGGGTATATGCTTTGTCGGCGGTGATTGCGTCCTCGGGTCTGAGTTACCGGTTGATGCTGCACTTGTTGCTGCGGTTACCGGACAAGCCGGTGTGGCATCAGGTGACGTTGCTCGGCATGGGATATGTGCTGTCGCCGCTGATGCCTTCGGCCAACACGCGGATGTCGATGTTGATGCCGGTGTTCAAGGACATGGCGGCGGGCTTGAAGCTGCCGGCGCGGGGTCCGGCGGTGACGGCGCTGCTGGCGGCGATGTTCGGCGGGGCGTTGTTGTTTTCGCCGATGATGGCGACGAGCAAGTCGTCCAATATCGCGGCGTTGAATTTTCTGCCACCGCAGGTCCAGGCGGAGTTTGCCGGGTTGTTTTGGTTGGTGGCGGCGCTGGTGGCGGCGGTGGGGATGACGGTGGCGCATTTGTTCGTGATGGCGCGAATGTTTCCCTCGCAGAGCGAGGCGCCGCTGCCGCGGGAGCACATGGAGCGTCAGCTTTCGGAGATGGGCGTGCTCAAGCCGGGGGAATGGATTGCCGCGGCGGGGTTTGTTTTCTTTCTGGTCGGGTGCGCGACGGTGGCGTGGCATCAGGTGAAGCCGGCGTATCTCGCGGGATGCGTGCTGCTGGTGCTGCTGCTCACGGGCACGTTGCTGCGCCAAGATTTTCAGCGTCAGGTGGATTGGCCGATGATTTTTTTCCTGCTGGGGATGGACAGCATGATGCGGATCATGGACCACCTCGGGTTGGCGCGGGCTTTGGCGGCGGCGACGGGTCAGGTTTACGGATTCGTTGACGGTCACATCGGGCTTTTTCTGGTGGCGACGTTGTCGACCACGTTGGCGGTGCGCTTGGTGTTGCCGGTCACGGCGGGGATGCTGACTTCGGTGATTATTCTGCTGCCAGTGGCGGCGGCGCAGGGGATTCATCCGTGGATCTGTGTTTTTAGCGCGGCGGTGTTCAGCGACATCGCCTTTTTCCGTCACCAAGGCACCAACGGAATTTTGCAGATCCGCTCGTCGGGAATGTTCGAAGTGGGCGATGAGCGGAGCTTTCTGCGCTACAACATGTGGATGAACTTGGCGCGGGTGGTGTTCATCTTTGCCTCGATACCATGGTGGCGGTGGCTGGGATTCCTATGACAAAGCTCTGGAAAAATCTTTTGATCGCCGGTTTCTTGGTGGCGTTTGTCGTGCTGCTGGGGGTTTTCAACGCGACGAAACCGCGGATCATGGTGCTGCACTCAGCGGGGGCGGATTCCTCGTGGGCGCGGCAGGTGGATCGCGGGACGCGCGAGGTGCTGCAGGAGAACCGGCGTCCGTTGTCGGTGGAGTGGCATTATCTCGGCGTGGATTCGCCAACGGCGGCGAAGCGCCGGGCGGAAGCGGTGGCGGGAGCGAAGCGGGCGATTAAAAATTTCAACCCGGACCTGTTGATTGCGGTGGATGACGAGGCGAACTCGCTGGTGGCGCGTGAGCTGGCGGGGCGGTGGCGTCCGGGGATTTTATATGTCTCATTGAACCGTCCGCCAGAGGACTTCGGCTATGCGGGGGTGGAGAGCGTGACGGGAATTGCGGAGCATTTGCCCTTGGCGGCGGTGCGGGATGCGGTGAGGTATTTGTTCGGTGAGCGCAGGCCGACGGTGGCGGTGATCGGGGTGGACAACGAAACGGGGTGGGCCGAGATGGCGCAGGTGCAGCAGTTTGCTTGGTCGCCGCTGGAGGTGGTCGAGGCAACCTTGGTGAAGACGTGGGAGAAGTGGCAGGAGGCGGCGAGGAAGAGCGGAACTGATGTTTTGCTCGTGCTGGGCACGCATGATCTGCCGACGGCGGAGGGTGCGATTATAACAGCGGCTGCGGTGAATCGTTGGACGCAGGAGAACGCGCGTGGTTTGCCGATTGGCACGCAAGTGAGTTTTGTGGAAGATGGTGGGGCGCTGAGTTTCTCGCCGCCGCCTGATGATTACGGGGCGAAGGCGATGAGATTGGCTTTGGATTGGTTGGACGAACGCGACACGCCGGGGGCTCCGGCGCCGGTGGTGTCGGATCACTTCGAGGTGGCGTTGCGTCCGGCGCTGCTCAAAGAGCGCGGGGTGGTGTTGCCGCAGATCTACCTTGAGGCGGCGCGGGAGAACGGAACGTTATTTCGCTAAAAGTCGATATTGGCGCTGAGGCCGAGGATGAAGGCGTCGGGCACGGCAGGGTTGCCGCCGGGTTGGACGAGGAGTTGCAGGTCGGGTTGGAGCGAGAGGAACGGCGTGATTTGCGCCTGATAGGTGGCTTCTATGACAAACTCGTTGCCGCGTCCGTTGCCTTCGAGTCCGGACGTCTGGCCCGGGGCGAGGCGCGCCCAGACGAGGGCGAGACCGGCGGCGTCGTCATCGCGCGTGGGCAGCAGTCCGGTCCAGGTGAATCCGGTGTTGAAGAGTGCGCCGAGCGGGCTGCGGTCGGGGGTGCCGGTGAAGCCGGCGCGGGTGAACCACGCGAGGCCTTGCGGCGAGTCGGGAGCGGCGCCGGATTCGCGCCAGAGCCATTGGTCGATGATGCCGTAGAAAAACGAACCGCCCCAAGCTTCGCCGTCGGTGCCGACGTAGTCGGGGTAGCCGCTTTCCATCATGACGCCGATTTTGGCGATGCCTGGAAGGGGCGCCCGGGACCACGCGTAGTGGGTTTCGCCGAGAAAGAGGATGCCGTTCATGCGGTCGAATCGCCAATAGAAGCCGGCAGGGTTTTCATTGGGCGGCCAGACGGATCCTTGCAAGGCGGCGGCTTGGAATTTCCATCCGCCCCCGGGTTCGAGGGCGGCGAAAAGTCCGGGGGCGGCGAAAGGATAGGCGGGAGGTCCGCCGAGGTTTCCGTTGTAGAGAATGGGCCATCCAAGGGCGGAATTGAGGAAGAGTGCGCCGACGTCGGAGATGGTGAAGTCGCGGTCGGCGTTGAACATGCCGGCGCGGAGGGCGAGCATGTCGTCGAAAAACATCTGCTGCACCCAGAGGTCGAGAGCTCGCAGGCCGTTGGGCGCTTCTGTGCTGCTGGCGGGGAAGAGCGAGCCGGTGTAGTCGGTGGTGGCGTTGCCGCCGTTGATCCACAGCCAGGTTGTGTTGAAGGTCAGGCCGTGCCAGCCGGCGAGTTTTTCGAAATCGATTTCACTGCCAAACTGCAGGAGTCCCGTATAGGTCGCGCCGGTGCGGTTGCCGCCGGTGACATTGCCCCAGATTTGCGAGGTGTAGGTAGAGGTGAAGCAGACTCCCCTTTTTTCGAGCAGGGGACGGTTGAGATTCCAATCGCCGGTGGCGAGATCCCATTTTATCCACGGCAGATTTGTCATGGCCCTTTCCTGTCCGAGAGCGGCCCCCATCAGGAGCGTGAGACAGGCAAGCGTGGCCGTTAGGCGAATCATCGCCGTGCGGCCAAGACGCGCGCCAATTCGCATCCGGCCAGCATTCCCAGGCACATGCCGCCGACCATGGCGGCGTAAGTGAGGAAAAATTGGGCGGAGGGATTGGTGACGGGTAGTCCCGCCAGCGCGAGGGCGCCCAGCTCCATGCCCGCGAACATGCCGATCAGACCGGCTATCCAGCACCAGACGCGTCCTGATATAGAGCGTGCCGTCTCACGTTCGAGGAACAGGCCAGGGAGCGCGGCGACCAGCATTGAGGCATCCATCCACGTGAAGTTGATGAGGAGACCGAGGCCCATGTTCGACTTGGCGCATCCACAGAGACAAACGCCGTCCCGCACCACGGCGGCAAAACCCGCATCGGCGCACCAGCCCGCCAGCATCGCGAGTCCGCCCACCGAGAACATGGCCATCGTCATGCGGGCGGGAGCGGACCAGACGCGTTGACGCGACCACAGCAGCACGATTACAGCAGCGGAAAGGAACAGTGCGATGAAACCGAAAGCCGGCACGGCACCGAACCCGCCGAGCCAGGCAATCGCCGGGCCTTGGGCCGCCAAAGCGCAGGCAAACACCGTGCGCTCAAGCTTCGGAAAATTCCAACCGGGCCCGGCGGGTGATTTTTTTGCCGCGGCGCGGGCGGAGGATTTGGCCAAGGCGTTGTCCGAGGTCTCGTGAAGCACACGCCAAGTGACGGTCATGCTGGAGACAAGCATGATGAGCGCGGCGGCGATGGGATGCAGTAATCCGGCTGCGGCGAGGCTGATCCCGATGACATTGTAAGCAGCCGCAAACGCAAGGTTCCGGCGGATGGCACGAAGGGTGGCGCGGCAGAGCGAGATGGCAGTGGGAATGGATCGTAGATCCAAGCCTGCTAATTCGGCAGACGCGGTTTCGCGGGGCAGTTCGCTGCCCGAGGTGAGAGCAATGCTGGCCGAAGAGGCGGCCATGGCCGGGGCATCGTTGATTCCGTCCCCGATGAAGAGCACGGTTCGACCTGCATTTTTGAGTTTTACGATTTCTTCCAGTTTTCTTTCGGGTGAGAGGCCGGCGAAGCATTCATCAAAGTTGAACCGCTCGGCATTTCTGGCTTGGTCTCCGGTCATCACGATCGTGCGGATTCCGAGATTTTTCATTTGCTCCATCGAATCACGCGCTGTGTCGCGCAGAGATTCCCGAAGAACTGCCAGTCCGCAAAGGGTTCCGTTGAGGAGGATGAAAATTTCATGCCCGTCCGCAATCGGGGGCAATAGACTGCGTAAGGCGGAGGGCTCATCGGAAGTACCCAGAATGGTTGAGTTTCCGATCTGCATGATGGATCCATCGGGGAGAGTGCCTTCGATTCCCTGGCCGGGAAGCACATGAAGATCACGGGCGAGGAGAGGCGGGGCGTGGTTGGCAGTGGTGCGGAAAGCCCGGGCGATGGGATGGGTGCTGCCGGCTTCAATGGCAGCAATTTGTTGCCGAAGTTGACGGCGATCAAAGCCGGGAGCGCACACAAAGTCCACCAAGCGGGCCTCGCTTTCGCTGAGCGTGCCGGTTTTGTCAAAGACAGCCGTGTCGGTGCGCGCCAATTCCTCGATCGTGTCTCCGGAGCGGGCGAAAAGTCCGCGTTTGGCAAGCGATGCCAAGGCCGACCAGATGGCGACCGGGGTGGCCAGACCCATCGAACAGGGGCAAGCGATGAGCAAAACGGCAAGACCGTTGAAAACTCCGATGATCCAACCGCTATGAAGAGTCCATCCGATCGTGGTCAGAACCGAAACCAGCATGACTGTCGGCAAAAACCAAGTCACCAAGCGATCGGCCTCGCGTTGGATGTGAGCGGGACGGCGCCGTGCTTCTTCGACCGATTGCAAGAGGGAGTCGAGACGCCGGGAGCGTCCGGCGGAGTTTGCGCTGACAATCACCGAACTGTCTTCCACGCGACTGCCCGCGAGAACGTCGTCACCGGCGCGTTTGACAACGGGATATGGTTCCCCGGTGAGAGCGGCCTCGGAGACCATGGCCGTGCCCTCGGCGATCTGGCCATCAACAGGAATCCCTTGTCCGGCGGCAACGAAGACGTGATCCCCGGCGGAGATTTTATCAACTGGAACTAGCTCCCGTCGACCGCAGCACGTGATGCGTTCGCAGGTGTCAAAGGCTGCACCCAGCCGGCGGATGGAATCTTGAAGGGCGCTGCGACGGCGTTGGGCCAGTAATGTTCCGAAGGTGTAAATCGCCACCAAGACGGCGACAATTTCGTAGTAAATGTGACCCTCGCCAGTAATGGAGCTGTGCACCGATGCGGCGAAGGCGCCAAACATCCCGGCGAGAAAGAGCTGTTCGAAGACAAGGAGGCCCCGCCGCGCGGCCTGCCATGACTCACGCAGCACGGGAAGCCCGGCGAGAAAGAAAACACCGAGCGCCGACGCTGCCAAAGCCCCGTGAATGATCCATCGCGCTGTGCCGGTCACGGGCGAGAGATTAACTGCCAGACTGAAAATCATGGCTTGGGCGGCGAGAAGCCCCGCAATACCAAGGAGCAACCATCGTCGGGCATCCTTTTGCAGACGTGAATCGTCATCGTCGGAGCAGAGGTTGCTGTGACAACAAGCGGACATGAGTGGACATTTTAGCTTCCGTGCTGTCTGAATCAATGCGTAGACGGCAGCAAATTATCAGGCCACTCCGGCAAAAAGTCGTTTTTCCCAGACCGCCAGACGGGTTCGGAGCGTGGGTTGTCCGGCCAGCTCAGGATCGGTTTCCAAAAGTGTTCTGGCTCTTTCGCGGGCTTCCTCCAGCAAAGGCAGATCAGAGGGCAGGCGGGCGAGGCGGACGGGGGGCAGTCCGGTTTGGGCGGTGCCGAGCAGGTCGCCCGGGCCGCGCAGGGCGAGATCGGCTTCGGCGATAGTGAAGCCATCGGCGGCCTGTTCGAGAATTTTGAGACGCTCGAGTTTTTCGCCCGCTTCCTCGCCGATGAGGAGGATGCACCACGATTTTTCGGTGCCGCGGCCGACGCGTCCGCGTAGCTGGTGGAGTTGCGCAAGGCCGAAGCGTTCGGCGTTTTCGACGAGCAAAACGGTGGCGTTGGCCACATCGACACCGACTTCAATAACGGTGGTGCTGACAAGTATGCGGGTCTCGCCCGCGCGGAACCTTTGCATTATGGCGTCTTTCTCCTCGGCTTTAAGGCGTCCGTGCAGCAGGGCGCAATGATGCGGGGCGAACTGCCGGCTCCAGCGTTGGTATTCGGCCGTGGCGGCTTTAAGTTCTGCGCGTTTGCCTTCGTCGATGACTGGATAAACAAAGTAGGCTTGGCGGCCGACGTCGAGTTGTTGGCGAACGAAATCTACGGCCTCATCCAGTTTGTCGTGCGGCCGGACCAAGGTACGGACGGGGACGCGCCCCGGCGGCATTTCATCGAGCACAGAAAGGTCGAGATCCCCGTAGAGCGTGAGAGCCAAGGTGCGGGGTATGGGCGTGGCCGACATGACCAGCACGTGCGGGTGGGGTGCTTGGGCGGAGAGTTTGGCGCGCTGGCGCACCCCAAATTTGTGCTGCTCATCGATGACGACGAGCGCCGGATGGCCCAAGGCGTGGGGGGCAAAGAGCAGGGCGTGGGTGCCGATGATGATACGGGGGCCGGCGGCGTCGGACTTTTCCCGCCGTGCGGCGGTGCGCAGCGCGACGGGGATGTCGAGGGGTCCGAGCAGTTTGCGGAAGTTCTCGTAATGTTGGTGGGCGAGGACTTGGGTGGGGGCCATCAAAGCGGCCGAGTGCCCCGCGGCGATAACTCCAAGCATGGCGGTGGCTGCAACGATGGTTTTGCCGCTCCCGACATCTCCGTGCAAGAGACGGTTCATGGGCTGTCCCTTCCCGAGGTCGTCGAAAATTCGCGTAAGCACACGTTTTTGGGCACCGGTCAAGGCAAAGGGGATGGACTCTTTGACGAAGCGGTTGAGTAGGGGGCTGCGCCGGGGAATGACTGGGGCGGAACCTGCGCTTTGGCGCTTGCGTTGTTGTGCGAGAATACACTGCATTTCGAAGAGTTCCTCGCGGGCGAGGTGAGCCCGGGCTGTTTCAAGATCATCCCATGAAGCAGGGAAATGGATGTCGCGAAGAGCGATAGCGGTGGTGATGTTGCGGTCGGCTGAGCTGGCCGACCCTGCCGAGGGAGAGGACCAGAGATCGGGAATTTCGCTGTCGGAGAGTTGTGCGAGTGTTTCAAAAATGAGCCGTCGCAGCATGCGGGGACTCCACGCCCCAATCGATGGATAAACCGGCGCGATACGATTGAGGTGGATGAGTTCGCTGTCGGGCGCATCGGGTTCTAGGACTTCAAAGTCGGGGTGATCGAAGATGAGACCGCCTTTTTTCAACGTACGGGCCCGCCCGTGAATGACGAGATCCTGACCGGCTTGGAGAATTTTTGACATGTAGCGGATATTGAACCAGCGGCAGCGCACCGTGGCAGACATTGCTCCGCCAGCAGGTTCGGCCAGCGTGAGTGTGAACTGGCACCGGCGGCCGAAGCGGGTCATCTTTGTCTCAAGGATCGTGCCGCGCAGACAAAGGGGTTGTTCGGGTGCTTGCGACGGGAATGCGGGGAACTTTTGTCGCTCTTCATGCCGCCGTGGGTAGTGGTGCAAAAGGTCATGCACATTCTGCAGGCTTGCATCTTCGAAAGCTTTCAGCTTAGCCCCGGTGACGCGCGGCAACTCGGACAGTGCCGTGTCCCAGAATATCAAGGATTCTGCCACGGTCGCGTCAATCAACTGGGGAATCCCAGAGCAAATCGATCGTTCCCAGCAGAGTGCCGGCGCGGCGGGTTGGGTAAAGCTGCACGCGCCGACCATCGGCCCGTTTTTTGATCAGTCCGACTTCGTGCAAGCGGCGGGCGTGCTCGGATACAGTGGATATATCGATCCCGCATTCCCGAGCCACTTCCTCCACGCACATGTAGCCGCGTGTTTGGAGGAGGCGGAGGATTTCGATCCGGCGATGGTTGGCCAAACCGCTCGCAAGCTTTGCTCTGCCACGATCATTGTTCGCCATATGGGAGATTTATACAACCATGCACATTTTGCCAAAAGTCAAAATGTGCCACGTTCGGCATTAATTTTCAGACATGGAATCGATTTCGGGTTCGTCTTTTTGCAATTTAGGTAGCGGGTCGTTGGGGCGGGCGAGAATGGTAAATGCCGGCAGACGTCGCACCGGGACAAATTGGTTTTCGGCTGCATAACGAGCTACCGCGCCGCGGGAGTCGTAGATGTCGGGTTTACTGATGATGATAACCCGCGGGGGGAATTTGAAGCGAATGTCATTCCAATCGGGTCCATGCATGGTCCAGAGGCGTCCGGGCAGATCGGCCAGCTTCAGGCCTTGGAGGTAAATAAAAGCGGTGGCGGAATCGGCCGCCCACCAGACCTCCTTGTTTTCCCGCAAGGCGGCGGCAGCAAGGGTGGCGGCGTTGCGGTAATCATCTTTGGCATGCATGGGATGCCATCGAAGATTTAGGGAAGAGCCGAGCCACAGAACCGGGAGGGCTAAGGCGGAGAAACGCCAGATGGTTGATTTGCTGGCAAAAGCGAGTTGCATGATTGCAGCCAAGCCAAGAATAAGTGCCGGGAGGGCGGGGAGGAATTGGCGTGGCAGGGGTCGATGCGCCATGAAAAACAGCGCGGTCAGCAGAATCCAACCCGGCAAAGCCAAGGCCAGCAACCATGCGACCAACGGGACCTTGGGGATGCGTTGCCGCATCAGATGTCGCGACATGAAAGCACCGAGTAAAATAATGCACGCGACGAGGGGCAAAAGCGCGGGCACGTATTTGAGGATAGATTTGATCGGGGCGGTGCGCAGTTCCAATTTCCCGGGGCCAAAGCCGGAAAAGCCGAAAAATTCGTAGGTCACATACATGACGCCACGGGTGAATTGCTTGAGCATCGTTTCGCCCGTTTCCAAGCCTTTCCAAGTGATGAAGTAGTAGGCCGCGAAAGCGAGCAGAAGAACGGCGCCGATGACGAGCTGCCAGCGCATGCGGGACAGACCGACCAATGGTGCCAGTTCGGGCACGAATTCATCCTTTTGGCTGGCGTGAAACCATAGCCAGCTGAAAGCCAGCAAAAAACCGCACGCCCAGAGTGCGCCGAGGGGACTGGATGAAAAAAGCAGCAGCAAAGGGACTCCGGCAACCTGCAAGCTGAAATTTGGAGGTTCTGTCGAAGTAGTCAGGCGCACAATGCCCGCCGCCAGCCAGCAGGCGGCGGCATACTGCAAGAGATAAGCACGGGTCTCGTCGAGATACATCCAGACGACGGGGCTGAACGCGGAGAGCAAACAGGCTGTGACCGCAAGCCGTGGTTTGTGCCGCAAGAGGATGAGGAAAGCCAGCTGAGCGAGGGCAAACCAAGGGAGGTTCGAGGCACGCATGGCCCACTCGCCGCTCCCGAAGATTTTGTGCCAAGCGAAGAGGTAAAGATTGTAAATCGGCGATTCGAGGGCTGCTCCACCCACGACTTGCGCATTTTTCAATGCTTCGGCCGGCGTTTTTCCCATGGCGACAACCAGCGAAGCAGCTTCGCCGGTCCAGTAACTCTGGGAGGTGATGGCGAGCGCGCCGATCAGCATCGAAGCAGCCATCACCGCGGTGCTGAGGCCTTTCGTGATTTCCAAATGAAACCGCGGCGCCGGGGAAGCGGGTGGAGGGATAGAGCTAACGACCATCGGCGGAAAATCTGTCCGCCGGCCGCGAAAAAGGAAAGACCGAAGGAGCGCGTGCGTGATTGCCACGTCGCGGCGAAGGGTCTTTGATGCTGCCATGAATGCAGTGTCGAGGGTATTGGCGATTTTGGTTCTGGGCTGTTTGTTTATCCGGACAACGACAGCCCGGGAGCCGCAGCCGCCTTTGCCCGAGGTCTCACTTCGCGTCGGCAGCACATCATTGCAGGTTGAGGTGGCCGATGAGGACCATGAACGCGTCGCGGGCCTAATGTATCGGACCGATCTGGACGAAGGGAGGGGGATGCTTTTTGTGTTTCCCGCTCCTCAGCCTATGGGATTCTGGATGCGCAATACGACAATCCCTCTCTCGATCGCCTACATCAACGCTGCCGGGGTCATTCGCGAAATCCATGACCTGCAGCCCCTTCATGAAGTCCCGACCGAGAGTACTTTTCGCGATTTGGTCTATGCGCTGGAGGTGCCGCAGGGCTGGTTTTCCCGCCACAAAGTTCTCCCTGGGGACAAAATCCTCGGGTTGCCGGCGGCTTCCTTGGCGCGCTGAAAAATGCAGGTTCGTTTCGGGTGTCGTTAAAGCGCAAAAATTTTCCTCACAGAGGCAAAAACTTTGTTGCTATTAGCAGGGTTAATAATACGCTGCATGCGCTCCGTGGATCTCCGCGGAGCATTTCGTTAAAGGGATGGCTAATTTTTTTCCAAGTTGGACGAATCAACTGCCGTTGAAAGTGTTGGTTATCGCGTTGGTGCTCGGCGCGGTTGTCACCGGCGGCATCTGGTATTATTTCACGCCGAAATATACCAACGTCGGCTATATGCCGGAGCAGCCGGCGCCCTTCTCACACGCCATCCATGTAGAGCAGCTTGGTATGGACTGTCGCTACTGCCACAGCCATGTCGAGGTGGCCGGGCATTCGAACGTGCCCAGCACACAGACATGCATGGCGTGCCATTCGCAGATCAAAGCACAAAGCCCGAAGCTCGCCGCCGTGCGCGCCAGCTGGGAAACCGGCACCCCTGTGCAGTGGGTGCGAATCCACAAAGCCCCCGATTATGTTTACTTCAATCACGCGGCACACGTGAACCGCGGGGTGAGCTGCTACAGCTGTCACGGCCAGATCAATGAAATGCCGGTGGTTTACCAAGCCGAGCCGCTCAGCATGTCGTGGTGTCTGGACTGTCACCGCGCACCCGAGCAACACCTGCGCCCGCCTTCCGTGGTTTACAATTTGAACTGGCGCCCGGCTTCCTCCGACGAACAGTTGGCCATGGGCGTGCAATACAAGAAAGAATGGAAAGTTAACCCGCCGGTCGGCTGCGGCGGGTGTCACCGCTAAAAGCATGAAACGCGTCTTGCCCCATCCTGAGAGACCCGATAAGCCGCAGCTTTGGCGCAGCTTGGACGAGTTGGCTGCCCGGCCTGAATTCGAGCAAATGCTCGAGCGCGAATTTCCAGCAGGCGCAGCCGAGTGGCAGGGCGGGGACCTGTCGCGCCGCAATTTTCTCCAGCTGATGGGCGCCTCGATGGCCTTGGCCGGCGTGGGGCTGACCGGGTGTCGTCGTCCGGAAGCTTACCTTGTCCCTTTCACGCAGGGTGCCGAGTGGACGATTCCAGGAAAATTTCTTTACTACGCCACTTCACAACCTCGCCGCAATGGTGCCATGCCGCTCATCGCCACGACAAGCGATGGACGTCCGACCAAGCTGGAGGGCAATCCGTTGCACCCGATCAGCAACGGCAGCACGGATGCCTTTGCCCAAGCCTCGGTGCTTGATCTCTACGATCCGAACCGCTCGAAGGACATCAAACGCGCTGGTGTCAAAACCGACGCAGTTGCTTGGGCCGAGCAGCTCAATGCAATCGGTGCCGCCGCCCAAGCCGATGGCGGGGATGGGTTGGCGTTTTTGGTTGAACGTGTCGATTCGCCGAGTCGCGACCGCTTGCTGGCGGAGCTGCGACGCAAGTTTCCCAAAATTCTCTGGGCCGAATACGAGCCCCTTGGAGCGACCGAGGCGAAGGTTGCCGCCACGGCATGTTTCGGGCCCGGCGTCGCCGTTGTTCCCGACTTCAGCCGCGCCGACAAGGTTCTCGCGGTGGACAGTGATTTTCTCAATCCGTCATTCAGCGGCATCGACCAAGTGCGCGCTTTCAGCGCCCGTCGTCGCGTCAGCGCGCCGGGTCAACCGATGAATCGCCTGTATGTCGCCGAGACGCGCTACACGGGCACTGGCGGCATGTCCGATCATCGTTTACGGCTCAAACCTTCCGAGGTCGGCCCATTCTTGCGCGCTTTGGGTGCGCAAATTGCCGGACTGACGCAAGATACCATGCTGGCCAACGTGGTGGCTTCCTTCCCGCAGATTCCTTTCAATGCCGCCGCGGCTTGGATCACCGAGTGCGCCAAAGACCTTGCCGCCTCCTCCGGCAAAAGCATCATCGTCGTCGGAGACCAGCATCCGACTGCGGTGCAGGCTCTTGGGTTTGCCATCAACAAGGCGCTCGGCGCGTTCGGGCAGACCTTGCGAGGCATGAAAGTGCAGCGCCCCTCTACTGCCACTATCGCGGAATTGACCGCAGCGATGGAGGCCGGGCGGGTGAAAAACCTCCTCATTCTCGGCGGCAACCCTGTGTACAATGCTCCGGCTGATTTGCGTTTTGCCGATCTGCTCGGCGGAGTGCCGACGACGGTGCGCCTCGGTCTTTACGAGGACGAGACATCAGCCCTCTGCCAATGGCATGTGCCGCAGGCGCATTATTTGGAAAGCTGGGGCGATGCCCGCAGTGCTGATGGTACGTTGTGTGCGGTCCAACCGATGATCCTTCCGCTCTGGAACGGTGTTTCCGAGTTGGAGATTCTCAATCGCCTCGCTGGCAACGAAGAGCCGATCGGCCCCCAGTTGGTGCGCGAGACCTTTGCGGAGTCGGCCAAAGGCGGCGACCTAGAAGCCAAATGGTCGCAATTTCTCCGTCAGGGATTTTTGCCTGATTCGGCTTGGCCCGATGCAGCTTTGAATTTCAATGCCGGCGGGGCGGTTGCGACGTTCAACGATTATCGTCCGGTCAACTCCGAAGGGTTCGAAGTTGCCTTCACACCGAGCAGCACGCTCGATGACGGACGCTACGCCAACAACGGTTGGCTGCAGGAAACCCCGGATATGGTGACCAAGGTCACTTGGGACAACGCCGCCTTGCTGAGTCCCGCCACCGCAAAAGCGCTCGGCATTTCCGACGGTGATATGATTGAGCTTTCATCCGGCGACCGCGCGATCCAAGCAGCGGCACTCATTGCGCCCGGACACGCCGATGGCGTCTGCAGTATTTCTCTTGGCTACGGACGGAAGAATGTCACGCATGTTTCAGACAAAGTCGGTTTCAACGCCTATCCGCTGCGGACGACAAACAGCATGTCATTTGCGGCGAATGCCACGCTCAAGCGCACCGGCGCCAAACACAAATTTGCCGAGACGCAAACGCACCAGAGCATGGAGGGTCGCGACTTGGTGCGTGAGGGCACGGCCGAGCGTTACGCCCAAGAACCCACTTTCGCGCAAACGATGGGTATGGACGGACATATCCCGCCCAACATTTCGCTCTATACCCATCCGACGCTCACCTCCAAGGAGCAGTGGGGCATGGCGGTGGATCTCAGCACCTGCACGGGGTGCAACGCCTGCGTCGTCGCCTGCCAAGCGGAAAACAACGTGCCGATTGTGGGCAAAGACCAAGTCTCGCGCGGCCGCAACATGGCGTGGATCCGCATGGATCGATACTTCGCTGGCGACGAGGAAGATCCCGAAATGCTCACGCAGGCCATCATGTGCCAGCACTGCGAGAATGCACCCTGCGAAACGGTTTGCCCGGTCAATGCGACTGTGCACAGCGAAGACGGCCTCAATCTCATGGCCTACAACCGCTGTATCGGCACGCGGTATTGCGCGAACAACTGCCCGTGGAAGGTCCGCCGTTTCAATTTCTTCGACTATAACCAGCGCCCGCTCGACCAGCTCTACCTCGGGCCATTCGCCAAGAAAGGCATGGCCGACAGTCTGCAGATGTCGAAAAATCCGAACGTCACCGTCCGTATGCGCGGCGTGATGGAGAAGTGTACCTACTGCATTCAACGCATCGAGGAAGCCCGCATCACCCATACGGTCAAAGCCGGTGCTTCGGACAAATCGAAGGTGCAGTTCCCCGAGGTCAAGAGCGCCTGTCAACAGGCTTGCCCTGCGGAAGCCATCGTCTTCGGCGACATCAACAACCCGAACAGTCGCGTGGCCAAACTCAAGACCGAGCCGCGCAATTACGAAATGCTGAAATATCTCAACGTCAGCCCGCGCACGACCTATCTCGCGCGGATCAAAAATCCTAACATGCGCATGCCCGGTGCGGATAAAGTCGGCTGGGCCAACGGACAGCCGCACCATGCCGGCAATGACGGCACGCACGGTGCCGCCCAAGCGACGGAGGCGCACGGAACCTGATTATGGCGGACGCAATCATGCAAAGCCACGAAGCGGCGGCGAAGCGCATCGAGCGCGTTCCGCTCGTGCTGAACAATCGCCCGATGTCGTGGATCACCAACCACGTGGCGTCGGTCACCGAGAAAAGCGCCCCGGTTTGGTGGTGGATTTTGTTCGGCCTCAGCTCCTCGCTCGCTGTCGTCAGTGTCTTGTGCATCGCTTACCTCATCTCGACAGGCGTCGGCGTGTGGGGCTTGAACCATCCGGTTGGCTGGGCGTGGGACATCACCAACTTCGTGTTTTGGATCGGCATCGGTCACGCCGGCACACTTATTTCGGCCATCTTGTTCCTCACGCGGCAGAAATGGCGCACGTCGATCAATCGCGCGGCCGAGGCCATGACTCTCTTTGCGGTGGTTTGCGCCGGCATATTTCCGGCCATCCACGTCGGCCGAATCTGGATGGTATGGTTCCTCGCCCCCGTGCCGAACTCGAATGCCATCTGGCAAAACTTCCGCAGTCCGCTGCTCTGGGATGTGTTCGCCGTCTCCACCTACTTCACGGTGTCGGTGCTCTTTTGGTACACGGGCCTCGTGCCCGACTTGGCGACTCTGCGTGACCGGGCCAAAACCAAGCTGCGCAAGTTTTTCTACGGCATCCTCGCGCTCGGCTGGCGCGGCGGCAATCGCCAGTGGAAGCATTATGAGATGGCGTATCTCATCTTGGCCGGTCTGAGCACACCGCTCGTTTTGTCCGTGCACTCGGTGGTATCCTTCGACTTTGCCACATCGGTTATTCCCGGATGGCACACGACGATTTTCCCGCCTTACTTCGTGGCCGGCGCGATTTTCGGCGGCTTTGCCATGGTGCTGACGATCATGCTGCCTGCGCGGGCCATCTTCGGCTTGCATGACCTGATCACCGACGACCACGTGGACAAGATGTGCAAGATCATCCTGCTGACGGGATCAATCGTCGGTTATGCCTACGCTATGGAGTTTTTCATCGCATGGTATGGCGGCAACGCGTTCGAGCAATACGCCTTCATCAATCGCGCCACCGGGCCTTATTGGTGGGCTTACTGGTCGATGATTTTCTGCAACGTGGCGGCTCCGCAACTCTTTTGGTTCCGCTACTTCCGCCGCCACGTCATCTGGGTCTTTATCGTGTGCAACTTTGTCAACGCCGGCATGTGGTTCGAGCGCTTTGTTATCATCGTGACCTCGTTGCACCGCGACTTCCTGCCCTCGAGTTGGGGCATGTTTTACCCGACGTGGGTGGACATCTGGACATTTGTCGGCACGTTCGGCATTTTCCTCGCGCTCTTCCTGCTTTTTATCCGCTGGCTACCGATGATCTGTATTTTCGAAGTCAAAGCCGTTTTGCCCGAGGCTGATCCGCATCACGGGCATCATGAAGGCGACCACGTCTTGAAAGGAGGGGCGCATTAAGATGGAACGCGTCGGCAATCCCCAGGCTCCGATTTTCGGTATCGGGGCCGAAGTTCCTTCAGCATCCGCGCTTTACCACGTGGCGGAGAAAGTGCGCGATGCCGGCTACACCCGGTGGGATGTTTACTCGCCGTTTCCGATTCATGGTATGGATCACGCCATGGGGCTGAAGAAATCATGGCTGAGCGCCTTGGTTTTTATTGGCGGTATCACCGGCCTGACCATCGCGGCCTTGCTTCAGTTTTATCCCTCAAGCATCGAATACCCGCTGATCGTGGCGGGAAAGCCGGTGAACTTTTTCACCGTGCCTGCTTTCTTCCCCATCATGTTCGAGTTGACGGTTTTGCTTTCCGCCTTCACGGCCACCTTCGGAATGTTGGCTATTAATGGGTTGCCGCGCTGGAACCACCCAATTTTCAACTGGAACGCATTCAAAAAAGTCACCGACGACGGGTTCTTCCTCGTGATCGAGGCTTCCGACCCGAAGTTTGACGAAAATTCCACCCGCGAGATGCTCGACGGTCTCGGAGCCAGTCACATCACCATAGTGCACGGAGACTAATATGCTGCGCTACTTTTTCATCGCTCTCGGTTTGTTTCTTGTCTTGCTCGTGGCTGTGGCCGGTTTTCGTGGACAAAAAAGCTCCAAGCCCCCGATCGAAATCTTTCCCGATATGGATCATCAGCCGAAGGTGAAGGCGCAAGCCCCGAGCGATTTCTTTGCTGATGACCGCGGGAACCGTCTGCCTGTAGCCGGAACAGTTCCGCTCGGGTATGAGATGCCTTTGTCCAAGGAGAACCCGTTCCCGGATGAAGGCAAATACCGGACGGTGCGTTACTCGTCGGGAACGGATTACCTCAACTCTGGGAGATTCGGAGATCGCTGGGGCACCGGTATCCCGTTGCCGGTGACCGCCGAATTGCTGCAGCGGGGCCAAGAACGTTACACCATTTTCTGCGGTGTTTGCCATGGCGCCAGCGGAGCCGGAAATGGCGTGGCGGGGCAATACGGTCTGGTGGCCATTGCGAGCTTGCATCAGGACCGCCTGCGCAACATGGCGGACGGGGAGATTTACAACACCATTACGCACGGAAAAAACACCATGCTTGGATACGGTGCTTCGATTCCCTTGGATGATCGCTGGGCGATCGTGGCTTATGTCCGTGCCTTGCAGCTATCGCAGAATGCGACTTTGAATGATGTTCCGTCCGATGAGCGATCAAAACTGGAGACACCTGCGCAACCATGAGTGAGAGCAATACCCAATCTCCGGCGAAGGAATATTTCGACTACCAAGGATTCGGCGGAAAGCTGATCCTTGTCGCGGCGGTCGCATTGGTTGCGATCGTCCTGGCTGTGATCGGATCGATCAGCGCGCCCAAGCAATTTGCCTTCTCATGGCTTTTTGCTTTCACCTTTTTCTTCACGATTGCGGCGGGTTCGCTTTTCTGGGTGATTGTGCACCACGCCGTGGATGCCGACTGGAGCGTGGTCGTGCGCCGGCAACTGGAGAACGTTGCTTGGCTTTTCCCTGTGTTGGCGATCTTGTTCATCCCGATCATCCTCAACGCACCTACGCTGTTCAAATGGATGAAGATCGCGCCGGGCGTCGATCCTTTGCTCGACGGGAAAGCCGCCTACCTCAACCAGCCCTTTTTCTGGGCGCGGGCGGCCTTTTATTTTCTCTTTTTCTGCGTGGCGACCTGGTTCCTCCGGCGCAATTCTCTGCGGCAGGACAAAGACGGTGATGCCCGCTACACGTGGTCTTCGCGCAAGGCGGTGTTTCCCATGCTGCCTCTTTTTGCTATTTCTCTGACCTTCGGTGCGGTGGATTGGCTGATGGGCTTGGACTTCCACTGGTTCTCGACCATGTGGGGCGTTTACATTTTTGCCGGATCGGCTCTGAGTTCGATGTGTGTATTGGTGCTTTTGGTCACGGCGCTGCGCAGCGCGGGATATTTGCAAGGCGTGATCTCCATCGAGCACTACCACATCATGGGCAAGCTCATGTTGGCCTTCACGGTCTTCTGGGCCTACATCGGTTTCAGCCAATACATGCTCATCTGGTATGCGAACATTCCGGAGGAAACCGTCTATTTTCTGCGACGCAACACCGGAAGTTGGAATACGCTCAACATCATCATGGTGGTCGGACACTTCTTCCTGCCATTTGTCATTTTGCTTTTCCAAGCAACCAAGAAAAAGCCTTTGCTCCTTTGCGCCGTTGCCGTCTGGATTCTGCTGATGCATATCCTCGACATGTACATCATCGTGCTGCCGACTTATCACAAAGCCGGCTTTGCCCCGCATTGGCTCGACCTTGTCTCATTCTTGGCAATCGGGGCCACGCTGGCTGCCGTCTTTATGAAGCGCTTGGGCGACACACCTCTCTGGCCGCTTCGTGATCCACGCTTGGCCAACTCACTGCGTTTGAAAAACTGATGGACGCTCCACAAACACCCACACCCACGCAGCCCGCCAAGAGGACTTGGCCGATCTTTGTCGGCACGTTTGCCCTCTTTGCGCTCTTCGCGGGCTTTGTGCAATGGATGTTGGCCACGAGCGATCGCGCGGCGTTCGACGAAGAGGCGATCCGAGCCCAGGAGCGCTACGAGATTCTTGCCAAGATCAACGAGGAGAATGCCAAACTTACCGCGGGATACGCCTGGAGCGATCCGGCCAAAAAGACTGTCCGGTTGCCGCTTGAGCGCGCGATGGAATTGATCGTGCAGCGTTTGGCCGCCCAAGGCGAGCCCAAGCCGGTTTATCCGGTTGATCCGAGTGTTCCGCTGGGTTCCGCTGTGAAACCGGGAGGTTTAGCTGCCCCGCAGCCAACTCCGCCACCATTCAGTTCAGTGATCGCGCCAGCAACCGAGGAGGTCGTCGCCCCATGAACGTCGTGACCTATATTTTGCTGGCTGGCGGTTTGGTCTTTTTCGGCGGAACGACGCTTGGTGCTTTTTACTGGGCGGCTCGGACCGGCCAGTTCCGTAATCTTGAGGATGGCTCGAAGTCCATTTTTGACGCCGAAGAACCCGAGGGGACTGCAACCGACGTGTTTGCCGACAAATTGGCCGACCGTCCGGTGCGGCAACCCATGACTGCAAAAAGAGAATTTTGAACATGAATGAGACTGTGACAGCGGCTTCCTCCGTGGCGGCCGAACAAGCCAAGAGAGAGCGGGCCGAGATTGATGCTTCCACGCGCTTGCCGGTCATTCTTTTTTATGGCTCGGCTATTTTTTGGCTGCTGATCGGCACTCTTTTCGCGCTGCTCGCTTCGTTCAAAATGAACGCTCCGCAATTACTCGATCAATGGGGTTGGCTCACCTTCGGCCGCGTGCGCCCGGCGCATCTCAATGCTGTGGCCTACGGGTGGGCTGCGCCGGCTGGGATTGGCACGGGATTATGGTTGATGGCCCGTCTCTGCCGCACGCCCTTGCGGCACACGAAGCTTTTGCTCAGCGCCGCCATTTTCTGGAATATCGGTATTCTCCTCGGTATTTTCGGCATTCTTGCCGGTGACGGTCGATCGATCGAGTGGTTGGAATTCCCCAATTACGCAAGCTTCATGCTCTTTGTGTCCTTCGGCCTTATTGCCGTCTGGGGTGTGATTATGTTCCGCTTCCGCCAACCCGGGCACGTTTACGTGAGCCAGTGGTATCTGCTCGCGGCCTTTCTGTGGTTCCCGTGGCTTTATTCAACGGCCAACCTGCTGCTCAACTTCGAGCCGATCCAAGGCGGAGCACAGGGGGCGGTCAACTGGTGGTATGGTCACAATGCCCTTGGCCTGTGGTTCACTCCAATTGGCTTGGCTACGGCTTATTATCTGATCCCGAAAGTTCTTGGGCGCCCCATCCACAGCTACTACTTGAGCATTCTCGGTTTTTGGACCCTTGCGCTCTTCTACAGCTGGAACGGCATGCACCACCTCATTGGCGGGCCCTTCCCTGCATGGTTGGTCAGCGCCAGCGTGGTTGCGAGCGTTATGATGTTTATTCCGGTCATCACGACGGCCATCAATCACCACATGACGGTGCGTGGAAACTTTCAGGCGCTCAAGTGGAGCCCTACTCTCCGATTCACTGTCTTCGGCGCGATGTGCTACACGCTGGCCAGCGTGCAGGGGAGCTTCATGGCGATCCCTTCGCTCAACATCATCACGCACTTCACCCATTACACCGTCGGCCACGCGCACCTTGGACTGTACGCCTTTTTTACCATGATCATGTTTGGTGCGATGTATTATATTCTGCCACGCGTGGTCGGTTGGGAATGGCCCTCGGCCCGATTGATACGCTGGCATTTCTGGCTTGTGGCCATCGGGATTGGGATGATGGTTGTGGTCCTGACCATCGGAGGTCTTTTGCAAGGTCTGGCACTGCTTGATCCCGGTATCACCTTCATGGCGACTCTCGATTACACCAAGCCATGGCTATTCCTGCGCAGTGTCTCGGGCATCCTGCTTACGGCCGGTCACATCGTTTTCGCGGTGAGCTTCACCATGCTCTTGCTCAAAGTGGGAGCGCGCAAAGAATCGCCGACACTGTTTGGCGCAGAACAGGGATCGAAAGAGGAGGCCCCTGCCGTATGAACAGGATGTCAGTCATCGTCGTCGGTATTTTTCTGACCTTTCTCAGTTCATGGGTCGGGTTGGTCGCTTATCCTTATCTGTCACTGGGACGGTATTTGCCTGTTACGGATGAAAATACCGGAGATATCAACCCGCCCCCGCTCTCGGGATTGGCGGTTAAGGGTCAGCAGGTTTACGCGTCGGCCGGATGTATCTATTGCCACAGCCAACAAGTGCGCCAAGTCGGCTACGGATCCGACCTCGAACGCGGTTGGGGTGCGCGTCCGACCGTGGCACGTGACTACATGCGCGAAAAAACTGTCTTCTTGGGCACCATGCGGACCGGTCCAGATCTGACCAACATTGGCGCCCGCCAGCCGAGCGCCATGTGGCATCACCAGCACCTGTATCAACCCGGCGTCGTCAGTCCCGGGTCCATCATGCCAGCCTACCGCTATCTTTACCGCACGCAGAAGATCGAGGGTGAGCGTTCGGCCAATGCGATCGATTTGCTCCCGCCCGATGCACCTGCGGAGGGCTACGAAATCGTCCCGACTGCTGATGCTGAAGCATTGGTGGCTTATTTGCAGTCCTTGAATCGTAACTACCCGCTGCCGGAGGCTCCGGAACCGCCGCAATGAGCGACGAACTAAAAAATACTCCAAAAGATTTGCCGGATACTTTCCAGACTCACCTGGAAAGCGACGATATCGATGTGCGCGACGTGCATGGTGCGATTCTGCGCGAGAAAGACGATCCTCGCGACGGATACGAACCCATTCCTTTGTGGCTGGTTTCGTCGTTCATGGCATTGGTTTTCTGGGCTGGAGCATATCTTGCGTTCTACAGCGGTGGTTTCCAAGCCGATGTCTTCGATCCTTCCCAAGTCGCATGGGCAGGTGGAGGCGCCGCGGCGACCAAGGGTCCACCCGACCCCATGGTGGTGGGCAAACGTCTCTACACCGCGAATTGCTTGGCCTGCCACCAGGCTACGGGTCAGGGTGTAGCCGGACAATTTCCCGCCCTAGTCGGCAGCGAATGGGTGCTCGGCGGCGACTGGCACGGCGACAACCACCTCGTGAAAATCTTGCTGCACGGTTTGCAGGGACCGATCCAAGTGAAAGGTGATACCTACAATGGGGCCATGCCGCCGTGGAAGCAGCTCAAGGACGAACAGATTGCCATGATCCTCACCTACATCCGCAACGAATGGGGCAACAGCGCGCCGCCCATCACGGCCGAGCAGGTGGCGAAGGTTCGTGCAGAGACCGCGGCGCAAACCGAGCCCTACACGCAGAACCAATTGAAGGCGATCCCCGCCGTCAAATATGACACGCCCCCGGTCGGCGCACCGGCGGAAGGCGAAGCCGTCCCGCCCGCTCCGACCCAAGCACCACCCGCCACCCCCCTCCCCGCCGCCTGATCATGCGAAGCGTCCTTGCCAAACTCTTTTTCTGTGCCGCTGTCTTTCTCCTGACGGGTTCGTTCGACGCCTTAGCCGAAGGGCGCGAGCGCAATCTTTACTGGGCGCCCGAAGCCGCCACGGTCGGAGCCAAGAAAGTCGACACCCTGCTCAATTTCATTTTCTACCTCACCGCCACAGTCTTTGTTTTAACCCAGACCGTTTACATTTACTACCTGGTCAAATACCGCAAACGCCCCGGTTCGAAGGCCTATTACAGTCACGGTAACAACAAGCTCGAAATCATTTGGACGGCCATCCCGGCGGCGATCTTCCTCGGTCTCGTCATCTACAGCAACCGCCTGTGGAGCGAATTGCACAGTCCGCCGCCGGAAGATTCGGTCAAAGTGGACGTGGTCAGCTACCAGTTCGGCTGGGACATGCGTTACGCCGGGGCTGACGGACAACTCGGCAAGGTCGATGTGCATAGTTACTCGGTGGACAACAAATTCGGTCTCGTGCCGGACGACGCCGCGGGGGACGACGATTTTTCCAGCACGGAACTGGTCATTCCGGTTAACAAACCGGTCCACATCTATCTCCACTCGCGCGATGTGATCCATTCGTTCTACGTTCCTCAATTTCGCCTTTATCAAGCCGCCGTGCCGGGTCGCACCATCGCATGGGTCTGGTTCGAACCGACGCGCACGGGCAATTTCGAATTGGCCTGCAGCCAGATTTGCGGGTCGGGTCACTACAACATGAAGGCCCCGATCCGTGTCGTCTCGCAGGAGGAATTCGAAAAATGGCAGGCCGGCAAAATCAACGCCAAGGCCGAAGAAGCCAAAGCCGCCGCGTCCGCGCGTGCCCTGCGCACGTCGACCGCTTCCAGCCATCCGGTGGGCGATAACCAGCGTAATGAGGAAAGCAAACTATGAGCACGAGCGCCACGACCTTTGTCCCCGATGCTACCCCGGCCTCCGCCGAACACGGACATCACGGCCACGAGCAGAGTTTCTTTTCGAAATACATCTGGTCACTCGATCACAAGATGATCGGTCTGCAGTATCTCTGGACCAGTTTTTTCTTTCTTTTCATCGGCGGTCTGCTCGCCATGGGCATCCGCTACCAGCTGGCATACCCCGGTGTGCCAGTGCCGCTGATCGGATCATTGTTGCCTGCCACCATCGCGATCGACGGCGTCATCCTGCCCGGCGGCTACAACATGTTTTTCACCATGCACGCCACCGTCATGGTGTTCCTCGTAGTCATGCCGCTCCTCATCGGCGGATTTGGCAACTACCTCATCCCGCTGAAAATTGGGGCGGGGGACATGGCCTTCCCCACGCTCAATGCTATGAGCTACTGGCTCTATGTCCTCTCGGGCATCATTCTTATCGCCAGCTTTTTCGTCGATGGCGGGGCGGCACAGTCGGGATGGACGGCTTACGCGCCGCTCAGTTCTACCCCAGCCTACATGAATAACACGCATATGGGGCAAAGCCTCTGGTGCGTCGGCCTGTTCATCAACGGTCTTTCGTCCATTGCCGGAGCGACCAACTATATCACGACGATCACCAACATGAGGGCGCCGGGTATGACCATGTTCCGTCTCCCGCTCTCTGTCTGGGCGCTCTTCCTTACCGCATGGCTCCTCATTCTCGCCGTGCCCGTGCTTTCCGCCGCTGCCGCTATGCTCTTCGCCGACCTGAACTTTGGCACGACATTTTTCGCCGCGCAGGGCGGGCAGCCGCTGCTCTGGCAACACCTTTTCTGGTTTTTCGGTCACCCCGAGGTGTACATCATGATCCTGCCGGCCATGGGACTTGTCTCGGAAATTTTGCCCGTCTTCGCCCGCAAGCCCATCTTCGGCTACAAAGCGATGGTCTGGGCCATGGTGGCCATCGGATTCCTCGGCTTCATCGTGTGGGGTCACCATATGTTTGTCAGCGGTATGAACCTGACCCTTGGTGCCGCGTTCTCCGTTTCAACCATGATTATCGCCGTGCCCTCGGCCATCAAAACATTCAACTGGATGGGTACCGTATGGCGCGGCTCGATCGAGTTCACCACACCAATGCTCTTCGCGCTGGCTTTCGTTTCGATGTTCGTCATCGGCGGACTGAGCGGCATCTTCATGGCCTCGACGCCGGTCGATCTCTTCGTCCACAACTCATATTTTATCGTCGCGCACATCCACTACGTGCTCTTCGGCGGCAGCCTCTTCGGCGCCTTCGCCGCGATCTACTTTTGGTACCCGAAAATGTTCGGACGCATGATGAACGAGACGTGGGGGAAGATTCACTTTTTCGCCACGTTTATCTTTTTCAACCTAACCTTTTTCCCCATGCACAACCTCGGGTTGGGTGGGATGATGCGTCGCATCGCCGATCCGACAGTTTACGAGCACCTGCGCGCTCTGCAACCGATCAATGTGTTCGTGACATGGGCGGCTTTCGGCATGGGCTTGGCCACCTTCATCTTCATTTGGAATTTCATCTGGAGCATCCGCCACGGCAGATCAGCCGGAAAAAATCCGTGGAACGCGACCACCCTCGAATGGACCGTCCCTTCGCCTCCCGGCCACGGCAATTTCGACGTGACCCCGACCGTTTACAACGGCCCCTACGAATACAGCGTGCCGGGTATGGACAAAGACTACCTTCCGCAGAACGAGAAAGCCCCCGAGGGCGCGCGCTTGGAGGTGCATTGAGCTTGTTCGTGGCAACGGGGTTGACAGAAAACGGCCGGCGACTCGGTCGTCGATGCTACAAAATGTGGCGTCGGCGTCCCGCCGACGAATTGTCATGAATCAACAAACCCGCTACGGCACCGCTCGCACCCTCGTCTTCGCCTACGCGGTGCTGACCGCGGTTGCGGCTTTCATTTTGCTCCTCAGCGGCGGGCTGGTGACCTCGAAAGGGGTAGGAATGACCGTCCCCGACTGGCCCAACAGCTACGGCTACAACATGTTTCTCTTTCCGCTCTCCCGCTGGGTCGGGGGAATTTTTTACGAACACGTCCATCGTCTTATCGCGAGCGGTGTCGGCCTGATGACCATCATCCTCGCCGTGACGCTCTGGATGACGGAGCCGCGCAAGTGGGTCCGCGTGCTTGGCTATATCGCGGTGGTTACTGTCATCGTGCAAGGCGTGCTTGGCGGACTGCGCGTCACCATGATCTTGGACGAACTCGGCATTTTCCACGGCATGCTGGCTCAGGCTTATATTGCGCTGCTGGTGGTCATTGCCATTGCCGCGAGCAAAGCCTTTGCCACTGGCGGCGCCCGTTGGCGCTGGCATGCGCCTGGCCTCATGCGATGGGCTGTCGTGCTTACTGTACTCGTCTATGTGCAACTCGCGCTCGGCGCGTCCATGCGGCACGAGCATGCGGGATTGTCCATCCACGACTTCCCTCTGGCTTACGGTCAGCTCTGGCCGACGCTCAACACCGAGCAATTATCCGCCATCAATGCGCAGCGCATTGCCTCCGGGGAGGTGCCGACCACCCTCGGACAAATCCATTTGCAGATGCTGCATCGCTCCATGGCCGTGGTGCTGGCCGGTCTTTTCCTCGCCTATGCGTGGCAAGCCCGCCGCGCTGCTATGGGTGTGCGCATTGCTTCCCGCTGGTGGGTGGCGCTCGTCATCCTCCAGATCGCTCTGGGTGCTTGGACGGTCTGGTCGGAAAAAGCGGCTGATGTAACCACCGCCCACGTAGCGGTGGGGGCCCTGATCTTGTTTTTGGGGGTGGCGCAGTGTTTCCTCCTTGGCGCATTCTCTCCGCGGGCGGCCGAGCTCAAACGGGAGAAAGAAAACCTCGTTCCTGCCTGATGAAATCCGCCGTCCAGACCCGTCCCCGCGCGGCTACCGCGATGGCCGACCTCGCCGAGTTGGTCAAAGCGCGCCTCACCCTGTTGACCGTGGCTACGGCCATGGCCGGCTTCGCGCTCGGCGTGCTGGGCAATTGGAGCTGGCTGCTCCTTGCCGCCACGCTTGGTGGCACGGCCTTGAGCGCTGCCGGGGCTGCGGCGCTCAATCAATGGTGGGAACGTGCCCACGATGCGCGTATGAAGCGCACCCGCGAACGCCCGCTTCCGGCGGGACGCATGGCGGCGTCCGATGCTTTGTTGGCTGGGCTGGTTTTGTCCTTCAGCGGTGTCCTCTGCCTCGCGCTCTTTGCCAATCTGCTGGCTGCCGCCTTGGCCGCGACCACCATTATTTTTTACATCCTCGTTTACACCCCGATCAAGCGCGTCACCACCCTCAACACTATCATCGGCGCGGTGCCCGGTGCGCTGCCGCCGCTCATCGGCTGGACCGCCTCGCGCGGCTCGATCAATGCCGAAGGCCTCACACTCTTTGCGATTTTGTTCCTTTGGCAGATGCCGCACTTCCTCGCGATTGCCTGGCTTTACCGCGAGGACTACGCGCAGGCAGGATTCAAAATGCTTTCGGAAAACGACGAGAGCGGCGCGGTCACCGGACGTCAGGCCTTCATCTATGCTCTGGCTTTGCTCGCCGTGAGCCTGTTGCCGTCCGTCTTTTTCGATTATTCCGCCGTTTATTTTTACGGCGCCTTGCTCCTCGGCGCGGGCTTCGCCTCGATGGCGGCCAATTTCGCGGTGAGTGGCGGATCGATCCCCGCGGCCCGCTGGCTTTTCCTCGGCTCGATTGCTTATTTGCCGCTCCTGCTCGCCTTGATGGTGCTGGCCCGATGAATGAACTCTCCCGATGCCAAAATCCGCCAAGCCAACCGTCGCCTGCTCGCGGGCCTCGTGGTTTTCGCCGTGTTGCTTTGCGCGCTGGTGATTGCCTGGAAGACATTTTTCACTTGAAATAACCGACCATGAGCACCGCCGCCCTGACCGCCCACGACAGTCCGTCCGACCACCACGCCTCGCAGCGCACGGCGGTCTTCGGTATGACCATATTTCTCGCCTCCGAGGCCATGCTCTTCGCCGGTCTCATCGCCGGCTACATCGTCCTGCGCCTCAGTTCGCCCGCGTGGCCGCCCTCGTCGGATTTGCCCAAGCTTCCCGTGGTCTTGACCGGCATCAACACTGTCTTCCTCATCGCCAGCAGCTTCACCTACCACGCCGCCGAGGTGGCGGTGAAGAAAGGAAAGAGGGGTACGGCGTGGCTGTTCCTCACCGTGCTACTCGGCTCCCTCTTCCTCTGTATTCAGGGCTACGAGTGGTATCACATGCACCATGAAGGTCTGTGGTTCAACACGGGCGGTGTCTACGGATCCTCGTTTTTCGTGTTGACCGGATTCCACGGACTCCATGTGTTGATCGGGGTGCTCATGATTGCTTGGGCGCTGCTCCGTCAGCTCGGCGGCGCTTACACCGCCCAGAGTCACACCTATCTGATCCTCGCCGGCATGTATTGGCACTTTGTCGACGTGGTCTGGCTGTTTCTTTATTCGGTGCTTTACTTGGTTTGAACAACCGGCGCCAGCGACGGCGCCGTTACATGATGTAGCGTCGGTGTTCCCGGCGCCGACTCGATATGAACAACGAACATCAGCAAGAGGACATCGTTGCCTCGCGCATGCGGGGTCTTGCTTGGGCCGGGGCCTTCCTCGGCTTCGTCCTCGCCGTCACCATGGGCTACTCGATGTGGCAAGCCTCTGTGCGGCGCGACGTGGAGCAACTACCGGTTATTCGTGCCGTGCCGGAATTTTCGCTGACCGATCAGAATGGACGGACCATCACCAACGCTGACCTGCGCGGTAAAATCTGGATCGCCGACTTTATTTTCACGCGCTGCAAAGGTCCGTGTCCGCTGATGACCGCCCGCATGCTCGAAATGCAGAAGGCGCTGGTCAAAACTCCGGACGTGAAACTGGTCTCGGTCACCGTGGATCCGGCCTACGACAAACCGGAGGTGCTCAAGGCTTACGCCGAGGCAAACTTCGCCGATCCGGAACGGTGGAAATTCCTTACCGGGGACCAAGCGGTGATCGAAAAACTGGTTACTGAGGGCTTCATGCAGCATCTCGCGGAAGAAAATGGCGAACCGGTCCATGGCACCATGTTCCTCGTGGTCGACGGCAACGGCATGGTGCGTAGTGCGCGGATGCTGGAGGATCCGGAGTTGATTCCTAAGATTCTCACGGATACGGGAAATTTGTTGCGGGAGAAATCTGAAAGCTCCGTAAGGTAGAAGCGGAAACCCTGCCGCTTCTACTTTTTCTCTCCTCTCCGCGGCTTGCTCTACAGCGCGGCAAAAGCTAATGTGCTACCCATGAAATTCCTTGCCGTCCTTCTCGTCACTCTCCTGCTCAACGCTCCCGCGTGGGCGTGTGCCGGCTGCCGTGTGATCAGCGAGGATGCCGAAGCCACGACCATCATGGCCGGGTTTGCTTTCTCGTGGGGTGTGGTCGTCATGCTCATCTTCCTCTTTGCCCTTTGCAGCGGGCTGGGGTGGTTCGTCATGAAGACAATCAAGGTCGTGGACGCTCGACACAGTTCGGCCAGATGAGCGTCACTGATCTGCCGGCGGTCAACGCCACGCTCAACTCCATCTGCACCCTTCTTCTCTTCGCGGGGTGGTGGTTCATCAAGCATGAGCGCAAACGGCAACACATCATCTGTATGGTATCTGCGCTGAGTGTGTCCGTTCTCTTCCTGACCAGCTACGTCATCTACCATTACCATGTTGGCTCGATCCGCTTCACCTACGAGCACCCGGTGATCCGTCCGCTGTATTTTTTCATCCTCATCACCCACGTCATCCTCGCTGCCGCCATTGTGCCGCTAGTCTTCATGACCGTGATCCCCGCCCTCCGCGCCCGCTTCGACCGTCACCGCAAATGGGCTCGCATCACGCTTCCTCTTTGGCTTTACGTTTCCGTCACCGGTGTGATCGTTTACCTGATGCTCTACGTATGGTTTCCGTCCGCGATGCTGGCGGCCTAAGGCAGGTTTTTCGCTGCTTTGGTAGCGGCGGTGTGTGATCCGGAGAATTTATCCGGCGGCCACAAACAGCCGCTACATCTCTGGGGAATTCCTTTACGGCAAATCCGCATCGAAGTGGGCGAGATCTTGGAACTCGGCGAAGCGTTCGAGAATATGCTTCTGCTCGACCGAGCGCATGCGTTCAAGACTGAAGGCTTCGACGTTGTAGCTGGCCAGCACACTGCCGACGACGACGGCCGTCTTGAGCGTTTTGAAGCTCACGTTGTGATTGTCTCGGCTGGCGAGGTAGCCGGTGAGGCCGCCGGCGAAAGTGTCGCCCGCGCCGGTCGGATCGTGGATGTCTTCCAGCGGGTAGGCGGGGCAGCTGAAGAAATCGTTGTCTTCGCCGAAAAGAAGACATCCGTGTTCTCCTTTTTTCACCGCGACGATGCGGGGGCCGAGAGCTTGGATTTTTTTGCCGGCTTTGATGAGGCTTGTCTCTTTGGTCAGTTCGCGGGCTTCGCTGTCGTTGAGGATGAGCATGTCCACGCGTTTGAGCAGTTCAAGCAAGGCGGGTTGGGCGATGCTGATCCATAGGTCCATTGTGTCGGCGATGACAAACTTCGGCTTCTCCATCTGGTCGAGCACTTGGAGTTGAAGTTCCGGTGCGATGTTGGCAAGAAGGGCGTAGTCGCTGGAGCAGTAATGCCCCGGTAACTTAGGCGAGAATGTTTCAAACACATTGAGCGCGATCGAGCGCGTTTCGCGGGTGTTCATGTCCCACATGTATTCGCCTGACCAACGGAAGGTTTTGCCGGGCACGCGCTGCACGCCCTCGAGGTCGATGCCGCGGCTTTGCAGGAAGTTCCAATGCTCCGAGGGGAAGTCCTCGCCAACGATGCCGACGAGATTAACCGGTGAGAAGTAACCGGCCGCCACGGCGGCATACGAGGCGGAACCTCCAAGAAGATCAAAACGCTCATCGACGGGAGTTTTCACGTCATCGAGACCCATGGAACCAACGATTAGAACGGACATGGGGCGACGCTAAAACGCGCGGCATCATGTCTCAAGGCGAAAGCAGGAATTTGCAGCTTGCCCCCGGGGCGATGAGGGCTTATTCGGCAGGACTTTTTCGATGGCTGGATTGACCAAATCAGATTTCGACGACGCGCTGATTGCGGGATGGAACCGTGATCAGGCGGGGCGATCAGCTGCGGACCGGGTGCGGTGGATCTTGGAAGAATTCCGCGGTCATGCCGTGCTCAGCACCAGCTTCGGCATCCAATCCGCCGTGATGTTGCATTTGGTCACGCAGATCGATCCGCAGATCCCCGTTGTCTTCATCGACACGGGTTATCTCTTTCCCGAGACCTACAAGTTTGCCGATGAGTTGAGCGAGCGGCTCTCGCTTAATCTCAAAATCTACAACCCCGCCGTCACTGCGGCGCGGCAGGAAGCGCTCTATGGCAAACTTTGGGAGCAGGGTGTAGAAGGTCTCGAAAAATACGGGCGCCTCAACAAAGTCGAACCGATGAACCGCGCCTTGCGAGAGCTCAAGGCGAGAGTTTGGATAACAGGACTCCGCCGCGAGCATTCCTCCACGCGCGAGGAGCTGCCGTTGATCAAGCGTCAGAACCGCATTTTGAAATTCCACCCCATCATCGATTGGAACGATCGCAAGGTGTTCGAGTACCTCAAGCTGCACCGCTTGCCTTACCACCCGCTATGGGAGCAAGGCTACATAAGCGTGGGTGATGTGCACAGCACGACGAGATTTGCCGACGGCATGAAACCGGAGGAAACACGGTTCAGCGGCCTCAAACGCGAGTGCGGATTGCACGAGTTGTCCGGCGACCCGGACTATATGATTTAACGCAGTATGGCAGCCGCAAGCTTGATGGCGGCGAGCATGCTGCCATGTTTGGCGCGGCCGGTTCCGGCGAGGTCAAAGGCGGTGCCATGATCGGGGCTGGTACGGGGAAAGGGGAGGCCGAGTGTCACGTTCACGCCGGTGTCGAAAGCGAGGAGTTTGAGAGGGATCAGTCCTTGGTCGTGATACATGCAAAGCACGGCATCGAACTCTCCCTGCGCCGCACGGTGAAAAACAGTATCCGGTGAAAGTGGACCGCTGAATTCTCCCGCGCGCGCTAGCTCGGCAATCGCCGGGGCGATGATCCGCTCCTCCTCGTCGCCGAATTGTCCGCCTTCGCCCGCGTGCGGATTCAATCCCGCCACGGCGATGCGGGGCGGGCGTCCCAGCCGCTGCTGCACGAACGCGGCTAGCAGGCGTCCGACACGGACGATCTCTGGGGTTTGCAGCAGCGAGGCGACATCGCGCACCGGCACGTGGATTGTGGTCAATGCAACGGTGAGCGGGCCACCGGTGAGACACATGGCAAAATCGGTGATCCCGGCTCTGTCGGCGAAAAATTCCGTCTGTCCGGGAAAAGGAAAACCGACTTTGGCCATGGCTTTTTTGCAGATCGGGCCGGTGACCACGCCGTGGATCTCGCGTGATTGCAGAAGCCCGGCGGCCTCCTCCAAGGCTGCCCAAGCGGTCCTGGCAGACTCAGGGGTGGGCTTGCCCGGAGCGTGTTTTTCCGTCGACCCGATCACCCGGTAGTCGCAGAAGGCGGGAAGCCCATCGGAGGTCAGGCAGGCGCGAATGATTTCCGGTCCGATACCGGCCGGATCGCCAATGGTGAGGCCAAGGACGGGGCGCGCTGGCACGCTCAGTAGATTTTTACGTACGCCTTCTTGCGCAGGGTCTCGATCCATTGGTCCTGCAGGCGGAGACGCTCTTCCTCGAAAAGTTGCTTGCTGATTTCGTCACGCACTTCGCCGAGGGGGCGGGTCACAGCGGGTTTTTTGGCATCGACGCGCATGATGTAAAAGTTGTCGCCGAGCTGGATCACGTCGCTGAGTTGACCCGGCTTGAGCGAGAAAGCGATTTTGTTCAGCTCCGGGGTGAGCGTATTGCGGTCGATCCATCCCCAATCGCCGCCCAAGTCGGCCGTGCTGTCGTCGGAATACATCTGCGCCATACCGGCGAATTCGGCGCCCTCCACCAGCTTTGTCCGAATCTCTTGGGCCATGGCCCGTTTGCTTTCGACCGGGTTTTCGGAGCCGTCGTTCTCCGCCCGCAGCACGATCATGCTGAGTTGGATTTCTTCGGGAGACGAATATTGGGCGATGTTTTTACGATAGAAGGCGGAGACTTTGTCGGGCGAAATAACGAAATCTGACCGCACGGCCCGCTGCCGCATGGCTTGCACGATGATTTTGTCGCGCTCGATCTCGCGGAAGCGAGCCAGGCTGAAGCCTTGGGCTTTCAAGGTGCGAACAAACGCGGTGCGGTCGCCGCCGAATTCTTCGCGCACAATCGTGTTGATGCGGTCTTCGATGACATATTCGGGAATTTTGAATCCTTCGGATTTGAAGTGATCGATGATGAGCTGGCGATCGATGAGATCTTTGAGGGCGGCACTTTGCGATTCGCGCATTTTTTCCTGCATCTCGGCGCCTTCGTACATTTCGCCGAGTGAGCGCTGGCGAAACATGAGGATTTCGCGCACTTGGCCGTAGGTGATGACGTTCGAGTTCACCACGGCAGCAATACCATCGACCATCCGTTCGCGGGATTGAGCCGGGGAAGGCAAGGGCAGCAGGGCAATAAACAGCGCAAGAACGCCAGAGCGGATATAGGCAGACAAGATCACAATTGCTGCAAGAGTGTAAGAATCTGGCGTAATTTCAAGGCGGGATCGCAAGATTCCAAGCGGGGGTGGCGATGGCCGATCATGATGAAATCCCCGCCGCGCCGGAGACGGAGAACTTTTTCCTCCGTTTCCACGGATTCGATCCCCGCTGCAGCGGCCCGCAACCGGATGGCGGCGACTTTCAACAGATGGCGTGCGGGAGTTGGCAGCCTTCCGTATCGGTCACGCCAGAGGTTCTTGAGGCTGTCCAAAGCTGGTAAAGTCTCTGTCTCGGCCAGCTGACGGTGAGCGGAGATGCGCTCATGCGGGTCGGCAATATAATCGGCCGGAAGCCACGCTGGGAGTTGCCCCTCGACGAGTTGGGCAGGGTCGGAGGCCACAAAGTCGAGCGCCACGCGTATGTCGGGTCGGCCCGGGGTTTTATCGCCTTTGAGTTTGGCCACGGCGGACTTGAGGAGGCGGCAATAAAACTCGAAACCTATCGCCAGAATGTGGCCACTTTGTTCGGTCCCGAGGATGTTGCCGGCGCCGCGAATTTCGAGATCTCGCATGGCGACGCGAAAACCCGCCCCGAGGCTGGAGTATTGGCGGATGGCCGCAATGCGTTTGCGGGCTTCGCCGACCCCCATCATGTCGCGCGGAAGCAGCAGATAGGCGTAAGCTTTGTGGTTCGATCTGCCCACGCGCCCACGCAACTGGTAGAGGTCGGCCAAGCCGAAGCGGTCGGCGCGGTCGATGATGATCGTGTTGGCATTCGGAATATCGAGCCCGCTTTCAATGATGGAGGTGCAAAGCAGTATATCCGCGTCGCCGCGGACGAAGGTGGACATGACGTCCTCCAACTCCTCCTCGGGCATTTGTCCGTGGCCGGTGAGGATGCGGGCGTCGGGCACCAGCTCCCTGAGGCGCTTTTCGAGGACGCCGATAGATTTGATGCGGTTGTGCAGGAAGTAAACTTGTCCGCCGCGGTTGAGTTCGCGACGAATGGCGTCACGGATAATTCGCTCATCGTAGCCGCAAATGACCGTTTCGATGGGAATGCGATTGGCGGGCGGGGTTTCGATCGTGCTCATGTCGCGGGCCCCAAGAAGCGAGAGATAGAGAGTGCGCGGGATCGGCGTGGCGGAAAGAGTGAGCACATCCACACGGCGGAAGTTTTCTTTGAGGCGCTCCTTGTGCAGCACGCCAAAGCGTTGCTCTTCGTCCACGATCACGAGTCCGAGATTTTTGAAAGCGACATCTTTACCGAGCAGACGATGTGTGCCGACCACGATGTCCACGCTCCCATCGCGCAGGCCCGCCAGAGTTTCGCGTTGCTGCTTGGGCGTGCGAAAGCGGCTTAGCAAGCCGATGCTCACAGGGTAATCCGACATGCGCTCACGCAGGGTCTGCCAGTGCTGTTGAGCAAGAACCGTGGTCGGCGCGAGGAAGGCGACTTGTCGCTCGCCCATGACGGCCTTGAAGGCCGCGCGAATGGCGACCTCGGTTTTGCCGAAGCCCACGTCGCCGCACACCAGGCGGTCCATCGGGCGGGTGGATTCCATGTCGCGCTTGGCGTCCTCGATGGCACGGAGTTGGTCGAGGGTTTCCTTGAAGGGAAAAGAATCTTCGAACTCGCGTTGCCAGGTGTTGTCTCCAGGAAAAGTGATCCCCGGCTCCGACTCCCGCTCGGCTTGCAGGCGGAGCAGTTTCTCTGCGTAGGCGAGGACCGATTTTTCAGCACGTGAGCGAGCGCGTTGCCAGCGGCCGTCTCCCAGCTCACTGAGCGCCGGATTTTTGCGTCCGATGCCGACATAGCGGGAGACTTTCCATCCTTGGTCCAAGGGGACATAAAGCTTCGCTCCGCGGGCAAACTCGAGGGTAAGGACCTCGCCGGCGCTCTCCTGACCCGGCAAAAGATGCAGTCCACGGTAACGCGCAATGCCGTAATCGAGATGAACTACCAGATCGTCCTCGGAGAATTCATCGAATCGGAGGGTCTGTCGGGCAACCGCTGCCCGGGCGCGTTGCCAACCGCCGCGCCGGGCCTCCAGGCTGTGAGCGCGGCCGAAAATTTCCGCATCCGTGAGGAGAGCTAGCTTGGCATCAGCCAGAGTGAATCCGCGGGCCAGCGTGCCGATGATCACCGAAAGATCGCGGAGCGCGTCTGTGCCGCCCGCAGCCAACTCCCGCAGACGCGTCGCTTCGCCTTCGTTGGCGCAAATGATCTGCACCGTCCATCCATCTTCCTGCCATTGTCTGATCTGGCGGAAAAGATCGCGCCGGCGTTGCTCCAGCAAAACGATGTCGCCTGCGGCGAAATCGCCGACCGGATGATCCGAGGCCAGGATTTCGATGGCAGGTTCATCGGCGAGGGCGGGGCCGGAATGGATTTGCACGGGGGCATCAGGTTCGGCGTTTTCGACCGAGATAAAAATCGCATCTTTTGGCAAATAATGGCGCACGGTCGCATCCTGATCTTCCGAGCCGTCGACGAGCGCCAGTTCGCAGGCGGGTAGATTTTCGACCGAACGTTGCGAGTCAGGATCGTATGAACGGAGCGACTCGAGTTCGTCCCCGAAAAATTCCAAGCGCACCGGCCAGATCGTCTGCCACGGAAAAACATCCACGATGCCGCCGCGCACAGCGAATTGTCCGCGCTCGGAGGCCGAGGTGACATGCTGAAAACCGGCTTTCTCCAACTGTTCGGCCAAATCGCCGAGCGGCAGCGATTGGCCGCGCTCGAGACGCAGGATGCGCTGTTCCAATTTTAGCGGCGAGGGTGCGGGATGATCGAGTCCGTCAGCGGTGAGAACAACCAACGGTGCGTGACCGGTGGCCAGCTTACGCAAAGCGGCCAAACGGGCGGCAGCGAGTTCGGCATCGGGAGCTCCGATCCCCGTGACGGCGAGTTCAAGTTCGGGCACCAGCAGGGCCTCTGGTTCCCAGAACAGCAGGTCGTGGAAAAATTCCTCCTGACGTTTGACATCCGGACAAACGATGCAGACCGGTTTCGCGCATCGGCGGGCCAGCCATGCCGCCAAAAATGGCTGGGCCGGTGCCGCCACGCCGCCGGCCACAGCGGATCGTCCGGATTTGATGGCGGCCAGCCATTGTCGCGCGGCGGGACTGTCATCGCCGACGGACAGGAGTTTGTTGTTCACGGGATCAGTTTTTCCCGACGGCAAGTGTCGCGCAAGGAGAGCCCGAGCGAGCCGGGCGTGATGGATCCGAGATGAAGAGGCATGACGCCGAGACGGCTGTTCGTCATGAAAATTTCCTCGACCTCGCCAAGGTGATCCGAGGGAAATTCAATTTCATGAACGTGGTGGTGCTGCATGACCCACGAGCGGAGCACGCCGGGCCGGACATCAAGCGTAAGGGCAGGTGTGCAGAGATCGGAGTTCATCACGAAAAAGACATTCCCGAAGGCGGCGGAGAGAAGAAGCCCGTCCTTGTTCGAGATGAGGGCGTGGTCGAAGTCGCCGGCTCGGGCGGCGGCTTGGGCGGCGCACTGCGCCCAATAATTGCCGGTTTTTTGGCCGCGGGCAAACGGCGTCACAGGTTCCGGGTAAAGATAAGCCTTTTGCGAATCGGGTTGTGATGCGCCGGCAGTGCTTTCGAAGATGGCAAAGGTGCGCGGGTCTTTCACGGGATCGACCGGCGATCCGTCACCTGCGGTGAGGTAAATACGGAGGACACCGTAATCCGAAGACGTGAGTTCCGGCAGGCTGGGCACGGAGTAATCAACGCCGAGGAGGCGGTGCGAATTTTCTTTGAGCAGGGCCAGATGCTCTTCGCGAAAGAGCGGCACACCCTCGCGCACGGCGATTGTTTCGAAAATCGACATGCCGTAGCGGACGGCACGATCGGTCACGGGGAGTGAGGCGCCGGACTGCCAACCGTCTTGCAATAACGACCACTCGCGCATTGCGGCTTTCACTTTTCCTCGGAGCGCAGGTGTTCCAGTCGTTTGCGCAGAGTGGCCCGGGTGATGCCGAGGAGTTTGGCTGCCCGCACTTGATTCTGTTTGGTGGACTCCATGGCGCGGCGGGTGAATTCCGTTTCCAGCCATGGCAACAACTCGAGACCGGGCTGGACCGATGCGGCCTCGAAGAGCAAAGCCACGGCTTCATCGATGCTTTGCGGTGCATCTCCGGCCGCATGGTCCATTTCTTTGGCCTTGGTCACGGGGTTGTGTCCGAGCGGAAGATCCTTCGGCAAGAGCACGTCGGAGGTGGCCAGCACTGCGGCGCGTTGAATGGTATTTTCCAGTTCGCGCACATTGCCCGGCCAAGGATGACTCTGCAGGACTTCGATCGCTTCCTTGCTGAGTTGCAACTGGGGCTTGAGTTTGCGGGCCGCCACGCGCTTGAGGAAGTATTCGGCCAGCAGCGGGATGTCCTCCTTGCGATTGCGCAACGGCGGAAGGTGCAGGCGCACGACGTTGAGACGGTAAAAAAGGTCCTCGCGAAACTTTTTCTCCGTTACCTCGGTTTCGAGGTTTTTGTTGGTGGCAGCGACAATGCGGACGTCGGTCGTGATCGTCTGGTTGCCGCCGACGCGGGAGAAAGTGCCGTCCTGCAAGACGCGGAGGAGTTTGCTCTGGATGGCGAGGGGCATGTCTCCGATTTCATCCAAGAAAAGCGTCCCTCCGTCGCACTGCTCGAAGCGACCGATCCGTTGAGCGCTGGCCCCGGTGAACGAGCCTTTTTCGTGTCCGAAGAGTTCACTTTCGAGAAGGTTCTCGGGGATGGCAGCGCAGTTGATGGCGAGAAAGGGGCGGTCATGTCGCGCGCTGTATTGGTGGATGGCGCGGGCGACGAGTTCTTTGCCCGAGCCGCTTTCTCCGGTGATCATGACCGCGGCATCGCTGTTCGAGATGCGGCCGATCATTTTGAAAACCTCCTGCATGGCCGCCGAACTGCCGACAATGCTATCTTGGTGCTGCTCGACAGTCAGGCTCGGCTCGAAAGCGCGGGCTTGGCGCGTTTCGGTGGCGGCTTTGAGGGCTGAATCGACGACGATTTTAAGATTGAAGGGAAGCTGTTCCTTGCGGACGAAATCGAACGCCCCAAGGCGCATTGACTCGATGACGCTTTGCGTGGTGCCGAGCGCGCCGGTGATGATGACGAGGGCGTTCGGATCACGTTTGCGCAGGCGGGCGAGCAACTCGAGGCCGCTGTGCGTTCCGAGCCGCATTTCCGTAATGACCACGAGGGGGTTTTCCGCACAGAAAAGCTTGAAGGCTTCCTCGGCATTATCCGCGGTGATGACGTTCACGTCTTTGGCCCCGAGCTGATGCTGCGCCCAATCGAGGAAGTCCGGATCGGGATCGGCCACAAGGATGGTTTGTTTGTCGGGCATGATGCAGATGGTCAAATGCCGCCGAAACGCCGGTGCCGTCCAGCATAATCCCGGATCGCTGCGAAAAGGTCTTCCTTGGTGAAATCGGGCCAGAGTTTCGGTGTCACGACAATTTCGGTGTAACTGAGTTGCCACAGGAGGAAGTTCGAGAGACGCATTTCGCCCGAAGTGCGGATGAGGAGATCCGGATCAGGAAGGCTTGCGGTGTAAAGTCGGGAAGAGACGCTCTTTTCGTCGATGGCCTCCGGTTCCAGCGAGCCGGCGCGGACGTCTCGGGCGATGGCGCGCACGGCATCGGTGATTTCGGTGCGCGAGCCGTAGCTGAGGGCGAGCGTGAGGGTGAGGGCGGTATTGCCCTGCGAGCGGTTGATGGCAACGTCGAGCCGTCGCCGGACTTTATCCGGCAAATCCTGCAGATGTCCGATGGCTTGCAGTCGGATGTTGCGCTCCATGATTTCTGCGCTGCGTTCAGCAAGAAAGCGATCGAGGAGATTCATCAATGCTTTGACCTCATCGGCCGGCCGTTGCCAATTTTCCTTGCTGAAGGCGTAAAGCGTCAAGTGGCTGACCCCGGCCTCGATGCATCCGGCGGCGCAGGCGCGCACGGCCTCGGACCCGCGGCGGTGTCCCTCGATGCGGGGCAAACCGCGTTCGCGGGCCCAGCGCCCGTTGCCATCCATGATGACGGCGATGTGCCGGGGAATTTTGTCCGCGGAAACTCCAGCCGGAGTGCTCACAAGCGGATCGTCTCGTCGTGCGCGGCACCGACGCTGACAATGCCGAGGCGCGCGCCGGTCAATTCCGCCAGCGCGCGGACGTAACGTCGTGCCGCCGGGGGAAGATCGGAAAATTTGCGCGCTCCGGACGTTGACTTCATCCAGCCGGGAAATTCGGTGTAGACCGGACGGCATCGGCTCCAAGCATCAGCGTCCGTGGGAGGGTGGCTGATTTTTTTGCCGTCAAGACGGTAAGCGGTGCAAACACGGATGACGGGGATGTTGTCGAGGCCATCAAGGTTGGTGATCGCGAGAGTGTCGATACCGTTGATCATTGCGGCGTAGTGGGTGGCCACAGCGTCGAACCAGCCGCACCGGCGGGCGCGTCCGGTGGTGGCGCCGTACTCGCGGCCCATCGCATGGAGAAGGTCGGAGATCTGCTTGTCCTCGGTCGGGAAGGGGCCTTCTCCGACGCGGGTGGTGTAGGCTTTCATCACACCGACGACGGTGTCCATGCGGTGCGGCGGAACACCCGAGCCGGTGCAAGCGCCGCCGGCGGTGGTGTTTGAGCTGGTGACGAAAGGATAGGTGCCATGATCGAGGTCAAGGTAGGTGCCTTGTGCGCCTTCGAAGAGCAGGCGCTGGCCACGCGTCATGGCATCGTGGAGATAAACGACGGTGTTGGTGATGAACGGGCGCAGGACTTGGGCGGCGGCGAGGTAATGCTTCAGCGAGGCTTCGTAAGCAATGGACTTGCCACCGAGGGATCGCAGCAGGGCGTTGTTCTCGCGCAATCTTGGCTTGAGTTTGGCGGCGAAATTTTTGTCGTCGAGCAGATCGCCCACGCGCAATCCAGTGCGGGCGGCTTTGTCGCCGTAAGCGGGGCCGATACCGCGTTTGGTCGTACCGATTTTGTTTTTGCCTTTGCGCTGCTCGCGGATCTCGTCGAGCGCCCTGTGCCAAGGCATGACCAAGTGAGCGCCGTCGCTGAGAAGGAGATTTTTGCCCACGGTGACGCCCTGTTTGTCCAAGCCGTGGATCTCGGTGACGAGGGCGAGCGGGTCAACGACCACGCCGTTGCCGATCACGCAGGTCTTGCCGCGTCGCAAGATGCCGCTGGGAATGAGATGCAGGACAAATTTTTTCTTGCCGTGGACGATGGTGTGTCCGGCGTTGTTGCCGCCTTGGCTGCGGACAACGATATCCGCCTCATCGGTCATGAAATCGATGATTTTTCCTTTGCCTTCATCGCCCCACTGGGCGCCGACGAGAATAGTATTGGCCATGGTTCAATGCTCGGCCGTGGCAGGATGGGGCACACGACGCAAACGGGGCTGTTTTTCACAAAAGCAGCGCAACAGCAAGCAGAACCTTGGTTCAGACCGCTGGCTCTAAGAAAATTTTTCCCTCCCGTCGGCGCACGTGGCGTCCCTGCGGAACATTCATTTTGGCGGGACCGGTGATGGATAGAGCCATGTGACGGACACATTCGACCGTGGCGAAATTCGGTTCAATTTTTGCGTGGAGACGCAGCCATGCCCGCAGGAGGCGGCGTTGTCGGGCCAGCGGCATCGCGCGCAAAGACCGCTTGTCCAGTTCGACGGAGCGAGCATCATCGGCCACCAATTCTTCGATCCAATCATTCTCGGCGGCGAGGATTTCCGCCGCCCGGACCAAGGCAGGAACGGGATCAAAGCCGATGGCTCTGGACAAAGCCGGCAGCACATCGTGCCGCAGCCGGTTGCGGGTGTGGTGGCGCGAGAGGTTGGTTTCATCCTCGCAAAAATCGAGTTTCCGGGATGCGGCATAGCTTTCGATTTCGGAGCGGGTGAAGCCAACCAAAGGACGGATGAGGGTCGCCGGTGTACCCTCGAGCGGCGAGGCAAGCCGCAAACTGGCCAAACCGGCTGGTCCGCTGCCGCGGGCGAGATGAAACAAGAGCGTCTCGGCGACATCGCCGCTGTGGTGGGCGAGAAAAATACGCGGGGCTTGGTATTTCTTTGCGGTGCGGGCGAAGAAAGATCGCCGCAACTTCCGCGCGGCCTCCTCGATTGTCTCGCGGTGTTTTCTGGCCCGGGGGCGTGTCTTGCCTCGGGCAACGACGCAGGGAGTTTTGTTTTTCCGCGCCAACTGTCGGACGAACTCGGCATCGCGGTCCGCTGTTGCGCCCCGCAGGCCGTGATGGAAGTGGGCCACGATGAGCTGACGGAACTTGGCCCGCCGCAGCAGGTCGAACAGCACCACGGAGTCGCAGCCACCCGAGACACCGACAACGGCCGGTTCCTTGCGCGGCAAGCTTTCCACCAACGGCAGAATCCGCGGAAGGAGGTCGTCCGTTTTTTTCATGCGCTCAGGCGAGCGTGAGCCGCGCGGCACCAAAGTAAGGTTGCAGCGGTTCAGGCAAATGCACTGTGCCGTCGGGCTGCTGCCCGTTTTCCAGCAGGGCAACATAGAGCCTGGCCAACGCGGTGCCCGAGCCATTGAGCGTGTGACAGAATTGGTTTTTGCCATCCGCTCCCTTGTATCGCAGGGCCATGCGGCGCGCTTGGTAGTCGCCGAAACTCGAGCAGCTGGAAACCTCTAGCCAGCCGCCGTGGCCCGGTGCCCAGACTTCGAGGTCGTAGGTGCGGCAAGCACTGAAGCCAAGGTCGCCCGCGCACAGCTCGATCACGCGGTAAGGCAGCCCGAGCAGTTGCAGCACGCGCTCGGCATCGGCGGTGAGTGATTCAAGTTCGACGGAGGAGTTTTCCGTCGCGGTGATTTTGACCAGTTCGACTTTGTCGAACTGGTGCATGCGGATGAGGCCGCGTGTGTCGCGTCCGGTCGAGCCGGCCTCGCGGCGGAAGCATGGCGTGTAGGCGACGTAGCGGAGCGGGAGTTTGTCGGCGGCGAGGATTTCGTCGCGGTGGAAGTTGGTCACCGGCACCTCGGCCGTGGGAATGAGGAATAGGTCGCTTGCGGTCACGCCGAAAAGGTCGGCCTCGAATTTCGGGAGCTGGCCGGTGCCGGTCATGGTCGCGCGATTGACCAAATACGGCGGGCTCATTTCGGTGTAGCCGTGGTCGCGGGTGTGGAGATCGAGGAGGAAGTTGAGCAGGGCGCGTTCGAGGCGGGCGCCCGCGCCGGTGTAGCACATGAACCCGCTGCCGCTGAGTTTGGCGCCACGCTCGGGATCGAATAGCCCGAGCCGTGTCCCGAGGGTCACATGATCCTGGGCGTCGGCGATCGCCGGTGGGCTACCCCAGGTGCGCAGGACAGGATTGGCCGAGGCATCGGCGCCGTGCGGGATGGCGTCGTGGGGAATATTAGGGATAGAGAGCAAAAGATCGCGCTGTCGGGCATCCGCGGCGGCGGAGGCTTGTTGGAGGGACTCCATTTCGGCGCCCATGCGTTTGGATTCGTCCTCCAAAGCGGAGCTGTCCTCTTTTTTCGAACGCAGTGCACCAATCTCTTTACTCAGGCGCTTGCGCTCGGTCTGCAAATGCTGCCAGCGTGTCTCGTTAGTGCGGCGTTCGGTGTCGGCCGCGAGAACTTCGTCGATCAAAGCGGCGTGCAGTCCGCCACGGAGGGCGAGGCGGGCTTTGACGGCGTCCGGGTTTTCACGGATTTGGCGGATATCGAGCATGGTGCCGGGAGCGTAGCGCGGAGGCGCCCCAAAGCAAAGCTGCGGAATCTTTTCGTGTCAGCGCGCTGCCCGCCGCTGTATAGTCCGACAAATTTTTCACCGTGGAATTTCGCGACTATTACAAAACGCTCGGCGTGGCCAAATCGGCCTCGGCTGACGAGATCAAAAAGGCTTTCCGTAAACTCGCCCGGCAGCACCATCCCGACTTGGCGCAGGACAAAAAGGCGGCCGAAGAGAAGTTCAAGGAAATCAACGAGGCCTACGAGGTGCTCAGCGATCCGGAGAAGCGGAAAAAATACGACGAACTCGGGCCCAATTGGCAGCAGGCCGGCGCGGGCTACCGTCCGTCGCCGGGAGGTGGCGCTTACGCGGGAGGTTTCCCTGGAGGCTTCGGCGGGTCAGGGGAAGAGGAATTCCAATTCGGCGGCACGGGGTTCAGCGACTTTTTCGAGGCGTTCTTCGGTCGTGCCGCACGGGGAGGCCGGCGGGGCAGCGCCTTTTACGGCGAAGAGATGCCGTTGCGAGGGCAGGATGCCGAGGCGGACATCATGGTGACCTTGGAGGAGGCGCTGCATGGCTCGACGCGGCAGATTTCATTCACTCGCGGGCGTTCGGGCAAAGTCGAGACCTACACGGTGAAAATTCCGAAGGGTGTGCGCGAGGGGCAGCGCATCCGCCTGGCTGGCATCGGCGGGGAAGGCCGCGGCGGCGGCGAGGCTGGCGATCTTTATTTGCGCGTTCGCTTCGAACGGCATCCGGAGTTTACCGTCGAAGGGGCCGATGTGATTCACGAGGTCGAGTTGCCGGTGACCCAAGCCGTGCTCGGTTGCGAAGTGACGATGCCGACTTTGGACGGGCGGGCGAAATTTAAGATTCCAGCGGGGACGCAAAACGGCCGCAAGTTCCGCCTGCCCGGCAAAGGAATGCCCCAGCGCGGCGGAGCCCGGGGAGATTTTTACGCGGTGATCGACGTGCAGTTGCCGACGTCTCTCACGGCCGCGCAACGCGAAGCTTGGGAAGCGGTCGCCCGCGCAGGAACATGACGTGCCATGTCTGAAATGACCGACATAGCAACGCTTCGCAAAAACGCCCAAGCGGGCCGCGTCCGGGCCGTGCTCCCTGTTCTAGTCGAATCCGTCGCCGAGAAATCGTCCAAGGACGGCAAGCCGTTCCTGGAAATCCAGCTGGTGGATGCACGCGATCGTTTCGTGCTGCGGGTGTGGTCCGACAATGGTCAGTTTGCTGTCGCGCAGGAGTTGGAGGCCGGTGCCTGCCTGCAACTCGAGGGAGAATTTGCGGTGCATCACCAGTTTGGTCTCGAAGCCAAACGCTGGAGCTTTGGGCCGTTGACCGTCGAGGCCAAAGAAGAGTTTCTCGCGGGGCCGGCCGATTTGCGGAAGAAGCAGGAAGAGGATTATGCATATATTGCAGCAGAAGTGGAGGGTTTGAAAGACCCGCGCCTCAAAGCGCTCGGTGCGGCGTTTCTCGAAAAATTCGGCCCGCGTTTTCGCCGGACGGCAGCCGCAAGATTTTTTCACCACGCCCGCCGTGGGGGCTTGGTCGAGCACGTGGCGCAGATGATGCGGTATGCCGATGCGGTCTGTGCGGCCAATTCCTCGCTGCATCGCGACCTGCTGATTGCCGGCGTCCTTTTTCACGACTGCGGCAAGCTTTGGGAGAACTGTGTCGAGGAGGGGGGGTTCAGCATGCCCTTCGACGAGCGGGGCGAATTGCTTGGTCACATCAACATCGGCATCGAGTTGGTCAATTCATTGTGGAAAACGCTGCCTTTGGACGATTGGCAACAGGCCTTGCCGGACAACGAGGACGTGCGCCTGCATTTGCTCCATTTAGTGGCGGCCCATCATGGCGAGCTGGCGTTCGGTTCGCCCGTGCAGCCCAAAACCCCCGAGGCGATCGCGCTGCATTACATTGACAACCTCGATGCGAAGCTCGAGATGCTGGCCCGCGGATACGAGGGCGGCGGCACGGTGGCGGAGCGCATCTATGACAAAGTTAAGCCGCTGAACGTCCGTCTGGTCACACCTTTGGCTTTGATGGATGTCTGAGTCATGAAGGTGCTGTGTGCGTTGATCGTTTTTTCCGTCGGTCTCGCAACGGCTTTTGCGGGGACCACGACGGAAAAATTCAACGAAGCCCTTGCGCTCGATCTGTTTCCCTCCTCCGGGGCAATTTGGGAGGAAGATGCCGGTGTCGTGGCGCAAAGGCTCGGTTTACCGCTTGAGTCCAGCACCTCTGCCGATGCGAGTTACCGCCTCTACACCGATGAAAATTTCCGCGTGCTTGGACGACGCCCTTATTCGATTTCGCTGAACGCACAACAGGGCAAGCCGGTGGGTTTGAGTATCATCTTTGCCAACAAGGGCGACTCGGTGGGCGACTTGAGCCGAGGTATGCCGGGGCAGCGGCAACCCACAACCACGCAGGTTCTCCGCGATTACCGCAAAGCAATCAGCGAAGACGAAAAATCTCTCGACGACTTGCTCGGCCAATTGGCCGGCGAGCCCGTGCGGGAAAAAATCGGACAGACCTCCAAGTTGCAGGAAAAAGCGCTGCGCTGGGATTGGAACGGCCATGCCATTTTACTCGTCTCGGTGCGCGATGAATACGTGGCGCTGCGGATCGTGCCGCCGGCCGAGTTGGATGAGAAAAAAACCATCGAGAGGCTCTCTGACAAGGCTCTGCGAGAGAAATTGGCCGCGCGGATTGACCGCCGTCCCAACGGGGATGTGGTGATCCGTGAGATTCCGATGGTGGATCAGGGGCCGAAGGGGTTCTGCGTGCCGGCCACCATGGAACGCATGCTCCGCTACTTGGGCATCCCTGCCGATATGTACCTACTCGCCATGGCGGCCAATACCCAACCTGGTGGAGGAACGTCGGTGCGCGATGTGATTTACGCTGTCGGCGACACGGTCCGGCGACACGGACGACGTATCGAAACGATCAGCGGACGTCCCAATCCATCGATGGTGGCCCGCTGGATCGATGCCGGGTTACCGGTTTTCTGGGCCCTCAACACTTCGGGTGCCGTAGATGCGCGAATCAATGAGCACACCAAACTGCGAGGTGCCGTGGAGGATTGGAAAGTTTGGACCGAATCGCTCAGACCCGCGCGTCGCGATGCGACAAAACTTTCCCGGCAAGCCGATGGTGGGCACCTTTGCCTGATTATCGGATACAACCGCACCACGGACGAAATCGCTTTGTCCGATTCCTGGGGGCCAAGCTATGCCGAGCGGTGGATTACTGCGGATGAGGCCGAGGCTCTTTCCCAAGGCGCCATGGCTGCGATCACATGGTGAAGAATTTCTTGTCATTGGTGGTAGCGGTGGCGCTCACGGGAGACTGTGTGATTGCGCAAGCGGAACCGGTCCCCGAACCCAAGATGTCTGCCGCTGTTTTTTTGGAGCAAACAACGATGCGAGGAGGAGAGGTATCATCACCGCGGGTGCGGCGGATGGTGGACGAATTGGTCATGGCCGCGACAGACAGGCCGGACATCGCCGCGGCTTGGCGCTCGTTGGTTCAACCGCAGGATCGCGTCGGTCTGAAAGTTTCGACCTCGGCGGCGCCGGTCGCTTCGACTCATCCGGCGATCGTTGAAGCGGTGGCCGAGGGCTTGGTGGCGGCCGGCGTGCCACCGGATCGTATCGTGATCTGGGACCGCAAGTGGGATGACATAGGCCGTGCGGGCTACGAAAAACTCGGACGACGTTTCGTGGTGACTTCAACCGATCGTGCGGGTGGCTATAATCAAAAGGAAGTCGCGACAGCGGCGGTGATGGGAAGGTTGATCCACGGTGATCGCGATTTCGATCCGCGCCATACGCAAGGCGACCAGATGAGCGGCAAAAGCTATTTGTCGAATGTCCTCGTGACGGGTGTCGACAAAGTCGTGCATCTCCCCGCGCTGACCGACCATTTGTCATCCGGTATGAACGGGGCGCTGTCCGGTATGGTGCTCGATAACCTCGACAACTGGCGGCGCTTGGCGCGTACTCCGCACTACGGTGATCCTTTTTTGGCCGAGCTTTATGCCGATCCGCGCCTCGGAGGCAAGGTGGTGCTGACGATCCTTGATGCCTTGCGACCGCAGTATGCTGGTGGACCCTTTCCGGAACCGCAATACGTGGTGAATCACGGTGCGATTTATGCCTCGCGTGATCCCGTGGCAATCGACGTGCTGGGTGTCGAGTTGCTGGACGGATTTCGCAAAAAGGCCGGCATGCTGTCATTGTCCAAAATGACCGAATGGTTGGCGTCGGCCGAAGTCCTTGGTCTTGGGATGTCGTCGCGGGAAAAAATTAGGGTTGTTTCGCTCGGGGCCACCCCGGCGGAACCGCCCGTCCCGCAGCCATGAACGAGAGAGAAATCCTGCGGCGTACATCGCGTTCATTTTTTCTCTCGCTGGGCTTGCTGCCACGAACGATGCGCGAGGAGGCGTCGCTCGGTTATTTGCTGGCGCGCGCCACGGATACTTTGGCTGACGCCTCATCCATGGACGCCTCGCGGCGGCTGGAGGCGTTGCGCTCGGTTCGGGATTCCTTGGGACGCGCAGACCTGACGCTGGACTCCGCCGCTCATGAGACCGCTCTGGTCGGTCACTCGGCCGAGCGCGCATTGCTCGAGGCGTTGCCGCGGCTGTGGCGTGAAATGCAAGGGCGCAATCCGGCCTCTCGGCAACGTCTCAAGACGCTTCTCGGCCATATAGTGGAAGGTCAGATTTTCGATCTCGAGAGGTTCGGTCCAGGGGCCCCTCCGCTCAGCTGGAAGGAGCTCGACCGCTACACTTACATGGTGGCAGGTTGCGTGGGAGAGTTTTGGACTGATTTGTGCGCCGAAAAACCACGCGCTTTTTCCTGCGAATCGCTAGCCGCGATGAGGGAGCGGGGCAAATACTACGGAAAGGGGTTGCAGTTGGTTAACGTGTTGCGCGACCGCCGGGCGGACGAAGCTCTGGGACGAACTTACGTTCCGCAAGAGGCTATCGATGCTTGTTTCAACCAGGCCCATGTCTGGCTGGGTGAGGGCGCCAAATACTGCGCGGCATTGAGCAGCGGACGGCTGCGCTACGCTTCCTTGCTACCGTGTTTGTTCGGGCTGAGGACATTGTCGCTAGTTGCCGATGAAACTGACAAGGTGCCAAGGCCGGTCAAAATCACCCGGGGCGCAGTGCGATATTGGCTGCTAAGAGCGCTGCCGGTTTGGTTTTCGCGTGGCGCGGTGGGGCGGGTGATGCGGGCGGCGTCAACCGACTAAAGCGATAGCGACAGCGGCAAGAATGAGCGCACTGCCGAGGACGCGAAGTCCCAGCGTGCGTCGATCCAGCACGCTGTCGGCCACGCCGAGGTGCCGCGCAACAACCGCCAGCAGCAGCAAGCTCCAGAGTCCGCGCGAGCCATAAACCACGTTGACGCCGGTGGCGTCGCCGAAAATGCTGATGGCCGCGGCCAAACTCATAGCTTGCACACCCAGCAAAATCACCCCGGCGGCAGTCCAGATCCACGCGCCACTCATGCGCGGATTTCGCGGCCCGTTCAAGATGTGCGGCCAGAGCAGGGGCAGGGAAAGTGCGGCCACGCCGCCGAACATCACGGGAAGAAATAGCGAAAATCCGACCCTCGGGGCGCCGATTTGGACTAAGACATCCGCGGCGGCGAAGCAGAGTGCGGCCAACAACGCCCAAGCCAAAGTGGGCAACGGACGCGAAGCGGAATGGCGGGGCCCCTGGTGAAGCAAGACAACACCACCCACGGTCAGGGCCACGGCAATCCACAAGTGTGCTCCGGGTTTGCTATCCGGCAGCAGCAGGCAGAGTAACGCGACAAACACGACTTTCGAGGCCAAGGCGGGTGTGGCAATCGAAACATCCCCGCTTTGCAGGGAGCGGAAGGTCGCGATTTGTCCGGTGAAAAAAAGGCACGATCCCGCCACCGCCATGCCAAAGCCCGCTGTGTCCCATGCCTTGCCGGGCCAAAACAGCACTGGCAGAAAAAACAGGCCCATGACCATGTTGCTCCAGAAAAGGATCACCCATGTGGTGACCCCGCGCCCCAGCGCGATCTTCAAACAGATGGCAGCTGTCGCATAAATCAGGGCCGACGCAAGAGGCAGCAGGAGATAAGATTGCAAAACAGTTAAATGAGGAATCCGGACCTTATGGGCGGGTGAATTTGCGGGCAAGGTCGGCCGCCGGGAGTTTGTTACATTTTTGTAACATTGGCGTTTGGGACGGAGCTTTGCATCGATTTGATCATCCGCCAAGATATCGGTCTCATGTTTTCACAGCCGAAAGTCCCCGGTGCAGGTATTTGCTTCCGCTTGGATTTGTTCCAGTGGGTGGCCCGGGCCGCTTCTATCGGAGCAGTCCTCGTCTTGGCTTGGATCTTCTGGGAAATATTCCAAGAGGCTTGGCCTGCCCTGCAGAAATACGGACTGGGTTTCTTGAGCGGGGCAGATTGGGTTCCAAATCGCGAGCGGTTTGGAATTTTGCCCTTTTTGGTCGGCACGGTGGCCACTTCGTTGATCGCTTTGCTTTTGGCCTTTCCCCCGGGATTGGCCATCGCCATTTTTTTGAGTGAAGACTTTTTGCCTCGTCCGGCCCGGGCGTTTACCCGCTTCGTTGTCGAGTTGTTGGCGGCTATTCCCAGTGTCGTTTACGGCTTGTGGGGCATTTTCGTGGTTGTGCCTCTGGTGCAATCCTTGGGCACTTGGGTGTCGACCCGCTTCGGTGATGTGCCTTTGCTGGCCGGACCGGCCTATGGCAACTCGATGCTGACGGCCGGGATTGTGCTGGCCTTGATGGTCCTGCCGACAATCACAGCCATCTCGCGGAATTCCTTGGTGGCCGTGCCGCGCACTTTGCGCGAGGGCGCCTATGCGCTCGGGGCCACGCGATGGGAGGCTATTTTCGGCGTAATCTTGCCTACGGCCGCGCCCGGCGTGGTGGCCGCTACGATTCTCGCTTTGGGCCGGGCTATGGGTGAGACCATGGCGGTGGCCATGCTCATCGGTAACAGTTCCCGCCTCTCGTGGTCGCTTTTTGCGCCCTCGGGGACGTTGGCCAGTCTGTTGGCCAATCAATTCGGCGAGGCCGAGGGTATGCAGGTCAGCGCATTGATGTATGCCGCACTGGTCTTGGTGGCTTTCACCCTGGCTGTCAACATGGCCGGGGAGCTGGTGCTGCGTTACACAGAAAGGAGGACGGCGGGTATCCGTTGAGGTTATGGACAATCCGATCACACATGCGGGCAACTTTTATGATGAGGGCTCGATTGAGTCTTCCAGGATTGTCGGTCGTTCCTGGTGCAATCGTGTGCTCACGGCGTTGTGTATCACCCTGACCTGTGTGGCTTTGGTGCCGCTGGTTTCCCTTCTTTATCTGGTGCTGAAAAACGGTCTGCCGCTCTTGAGTTGGTCGGTTTTCACCGAATTGCCGCCCGCGGCCGGTATGACCGGCGGCGGCTTCGGCAATGCCGTGGTGGGAACGCTCAAAATGGTGGGGATAGGACTCGCGCTCTCCGCGCCGCCGGCGGTCCTCGCGGCGATTTATATCTGCGAGTATGCCCCGCAGGGCAGGTTGTCTGGCACGGTGCGCTTCGTGGCCAAATTGCTCACGGGTCTTCCCTCAATCATTTGCGGGGTTTTCGCCTTCGCCGCCGTGGTGGTGACAACTGGCAAATTCTCTGCTGTGGCCGGCGGGGTGGCCTTGGCAGTTCTCATGTTGCCGACCATTCTTTTGACCGCCGAGCAAGCACTATTGGGTGTGCAAAAAACCTATCGCGAGGCTTCCTACGGGCTCGGGGCGACGCGTTTTCAAACCATTTTCCGTATTGTGCTGCCCGATGCCATGCCCGCAATCATGACCGGGGTGATGCTGGCGGTGGCGCGGGCGGCCGGCGAGACGGCACCGCTGATTTTTACCGCATTATTCAGCCAGTTCTGGGCCTCGTCGTTGATGGAGCCGACCGCCTCGCTCTCTGTGCTGATCTACAACTTTTCCTCCATGCCGTTCGAGCATCAGATCAGAATGGCTTGGACGGCATCGCTGGTTCTGGTTGTTTTAGTCACCGTCACCAACGTGACCGCCCAATTGGTCTTCGGCAAAAAGCACTCATGACAACGACTTTAGAGAATGCCCATCCTGGCAAAACTGACGGTCAGGTTGCACCAGTCCCCGCCAGCGGCACCTCGGATTTGCCGGGTCAGCCTGACATCATCTCGGTGCGTGGCTTTAATTTTTTCTACGGGCAAAACCAAGCGCTCTACGAGATCAATATTGATATCCCCGAGCGTCAGGTCACCGGGTTCATCGGGCCCTCTGGGTGTGGGAAAACAACGCTCTTGCGCAATTTCAACCGGATGAACGAGCTGATCGACGGGGTGCGGCATACCGGGGATATCCAATTGGCGGGGCGAAGCATCTTTGATCCGTCGGTCGAGGTCATCGCGCTGCGGCGTCTGGTCGGCATGGTTTTTCAGAAATCGAATCCGTTCGCCAAATCCATCTATGAAAATATCGTCTACGGGCTGCGGATCGCCGGTGTTCGCAACCGGGCCGAGTTGGATGAAGCTGTTGAACGCAGCCTGCGCGGGGCGGCTCTTTGGGACGAAGTCAAGGATCGCCTGCACCAGAGTGCGCTCGGGCTTTCTGGCGGGCAAATGCAGCGCCTTTGCATCGCCCGCGCGATTGCCAACCGTCCAAAAGTGCTCCTCATGGATGAACCTTGTTCGGCGCTCGATCCGATCGCGACCATGCGCATCGAGGAGTTGATCGACGAGCTCAAAAAGGAATACACGATCGTTATCGTGACCCATAATATGCAGCAGGCCACCCGCTGCTCCGACTTCACGGCATTTTTCTACCTCGGGAAGCTGATCGAATTCGATCGTACCAAAAAAATCTTCACCAATCCCCGCGAGAAGCGGACGGAAGACTACATCACCGGCCGCTTCGGTTGAGGTCAGCTGCGGCCAGCGTGGGGACGAGATTCTGTGCAGCCTGATTTGCCGCCGGCAATGTGACAAAAATGTCACCAAACACATTTTGTCACCAAGTCCGGTGTCCGCTTTTCTATGCCTTGCTCATCAATTACACGCATGAAAACAGCACTCATCCTAACCATCGGTGCGGCTTTATTGGCCGCCGGTAGCAACGCAAACGCCCAGCAACTTTCGGGAGCGGGTGCCACTTTTCCCGCCCCTCTTTATCAGCGATGGGGTGTGGAATATAACAAGCTGCACCCCGGGGTGCGGGTGAACTATCAATCCGTCGGCAGTGGTGCCGGAGTGAAAAATTTCATCCAAGGTGTTGTTGATTTCGGGGCTAGCGACGCCGCCATGAGTGACGCCGAGATTGCGAAATCTCCGCGGGGTGCGGTCATGCTCCCGGTGACCGCGGGCAGTGTGGTCCTTGCCTACAATTTACCGGGTGTCAGCGGACTCAAGCTCAGTCGTGCGGCCCTTGCTGGCATTTTTCTCGGCACGGTCACCAAATGGAACGATCCGGCGATCGCCGCGTTGAATTCCGGGCTCGAGTTGCCTGATCAGCCGATCAGCGTGGCTTACCGTTCGGACGGCAGCGGTACGACCTATGTCTTCACGCAGCATTTGGCGGCGATCAGCCCCGAGTTTGATGAAAAAGTCGGCTTTGATAAATCAGTGACTTTTCCCGTGGGTATCGGAGGCAAGGGCAATGAAGGTGTGACCGCTTTGATCAAGCAGACGCCCGGATCAATCGGCTACATCGAGTTCGGGTATGCCAAGGAAAACGGGTTGTCCATGGCGGCGGTGGAAAACAAAGCCGGCAAATTTGTCGAACCGACATCGGCGAGCGGAGAAGCGGCTTTGGCTTCCGTCCAATTACCGGAAAATCTGCGTGCTTGGCCGGTCGATCCGGAGGCGGCGGAGGCGTATCCCATCACGTCTTTCACGTGGTTGCTGCTTTATCAGACATATGACGACAGCAAGAAACTGGGCGCACTCAAAGATTTCGTCAGCTACGCGCTGGGTGAGGGTCAGTCCTTGGCCGAACCGCTCGGCTACATCCCCCTTCCGCAGGTCGTGATCGACAAGGCAAAAGCAGCGTTGGCGACGATCAAGTGAGGACAACAAGAAAACCAATTTATATCCCGATATGAAAAACCTACTTTCCCGATTCCTTGGCCCGGTCCTCGCGTCAGCCGTGGGGTTGGTATTGGCCGTTTTGGTGTTTCCGGTGCAGGCGGCGCCTGTTCCGGAAAAAACCAGCACCGACTTGGAAACTGCTTTCTCCGACTGGTGGAATGGCAAAAAGTTTACCGGCGATTGGTTTGGAGCGCGCGATGTCCTTGAGGATCGCGGGATCAAATTCGGCGGAAGCTGGAAGTTGGCCTATTTCGGCGTGGCCGACAGCCAGAACGGCTCGGGCGGTTTCTACGGGCAAGACTTGGTCTTCAACAGCTCGGTGGATTTCTCCAAGTTGCTCGGTTTCGAGGCCTTCGAGGGGCTGGAAGGCTTCATCGAGGGACGCTGGCGTGAAAACCGACCCAATATGGGCGATCCGAACGAGCTGGTCGAGGCCAGCAGCATGTTCAACCCCTCGCCATGGTGGTCTGGGGTGGGCTGGCGCATGGTAACCTTCGGGGCGGAATACAAAACGCCCGAACTTTTCGGTATCGATGAATTTCTGACGTTGAAAGGTGGGTGGTTGCGCCCGCAGCGCGAATTCATCGACCAGCCTCTCTCCAAGCTTTTCCTCAATAACGCGATCAATAGTTCGAAGGGAATAGGCGGAAATATCCCGTTCTCGTCGAGTTTCTCGACTTGGGGGGGGACGCTGACGGTCAAGCCGGCCGACTGGCATTACACCAAAGCTGGTCTGTTCATGGCCTATCCGGGCGGCACATCGTTCAACAACAACGGTCTCATGTTCCAAGGCTCGTCGAATTCATCCCTCAACGATCTGTTTTTCATGATCGAGACGGGCTTCACGCCGAAAATTGGCGCGGCGAAGCTTCCCGGTAAATACGCTTTCGGCTCCTATTATTATGGTGAGGACAACAAGACTTTTGGCCGTAGCAAATACGGCTTCTATTGGCAGGCCGACCAAATGGTTTATCGCGAGCCATCCGTCGGAGACAAATTGTCCGATCAAGGTTTGCGCATGTTCAGTCTTTTCACCTACGCACCTACCTACAACGGGACTTATCCGTTTTATGCCCAGGGCGGGTTGGTTTACGAGGGCCTGATCCCGAAACGGGCCAAGGACGAACTTTATGGCGGGCTCGGGGTGGGAACATACGACCAGACCAACCAAAAGAACGCCGACCGCGACTACACGATGGTCTTGGAGGGTGGCTACAAACTTCGGGTCAACGGCTGGTCGTTCGTCTCGCCCTACATCCAATACTTGATCCAACCGGATGGATCGCAGGATGTCGCCAACGCGACGATTCTGGGGGTTCAGACCGGCATCACCTTCTGAGCGGCTTGATTGCTACCCGCCGGCCGGCGGGTTTCCGCTTGCCCCGGCGCTGAGGCCTTTTACGCTGGCAGAATGAAAATCGGTTTTATCGGGTGCGGCAAGATGGGCTCGGCGCTCATCCAGGGCATTCTCGCCGCGAAAATCTGCGAGCCCAAGGAGGTGCTGGTGTACGATCGTCTGGCTGAGACCTCGGAGGTCTTGGCGACGGAAAGTGGTATCCGTGTCGCCACCGGCAACCGCAAGTTGGCGGCAGCGGCCGACATTGTTTTGCTGTGTGTCAAACCCGACGATGCGGCTCCTATTCTGGCTGAAGTGTCCGGCGAGCTTGCCGGCAAGCTGCTTATATCCATCGCGGCGGGCGTCACGATCGCCGCTTTGCAAAAAGCTGCCGGATCGAAATGCCGCGTGGTCCGGGTGATGCCGAATACAGCCGTGCTGGTGCAAAAAGGCGCTTCGGCTTACGCCATCGGCAAAGGCGTGGAGGAGAGCGATATTGCCGCGGTCGAAAAAATCTTCACGTCGGTCGGTCGCGCCTTCGAAGTGAAAGAGTCGTTGCTCGATGCCGTTACCGGACTGAGCGGGAGCGGTCCCGCTTACATTTATTTGTTCATCGAAGCCTTGGCTGATGGCGGTGTCCAGATGGGCTTGCCTCGTGATCTCGCCATAAATCTGGCCGTGCAGACGGTGGCCGGGGCGGCGGAGATGGTCTCCGAGACGATGATGCATCCGGCCGTGTTACGCGAGATGGTGACCAGTCCCGGCGGCACCACGATCGCCGGTCTGGTCGAGCTTGAGCGCTCCGGTCTGCGTTCGGCCGTGATGAGTGCCGTGCGTGCAGCCACCCTGCGGTCGCGCGAGCTGGGTGGTGACAATGACAAAGATTAAGCTGGCGGCGGTGCCGGCACTTTTGCTGGTTGCTTCCTTGCGGGCAGAGGAGCGGCCGGCGACGCCCATGTTTCCCCCCTTGTCGCCGGTTTCGGTGAATATACCCGCGGAGAGTAAACCCGCTGTGCCGACAGCCACCTCGGTGCAAATCGCGGCCGAAGGATCCGCTGCTTTCCAAGCCGGCAACTTTGCCGGAGCGCGCGAAGCGTATGAGCGTGTGCTCAAGCTCGAGCCGGACAATCTCACAGCTTTGGTCAATCTCGGCGCGACGCAATACCGGTTGGGGAATTTGGGTGAAGCGGAGTCATTGCTTCAACGATCTTTGCAAATCAAGCAGGACAACCCGACAGCTTGGCTCAATCTGGGGATTGTTTACCTCGGTTTAAACCAGCCGTTGCGTGCCATGGGGGCCGTCAGCTTGGCGGCCGCCGATACTCCGGAGGATCCCGTTGCGCGCAACTATCTCGGCTTGGCTGCGGGGCGCTTGGGCTGGCGGGAGGTGGCTGAGGCGCAGCTGCGCCGCGCGGTCGAGTTGCAGCCTGATTACGCCGATGCCCATTTCAATTTGGCGGTTTTTTACCTCGAGCGTACGCCGCCGGCGGTCGAACTGACCCGGCGCCACTACCACCGGGCGCGAGAGCTTGGGGCGGCACCTGACCAATTGATCGAAAAAGCGCTGAAAAAGTAAGCCGGTCGGTTGATTCGGCCCCGCAAAACGGGCAATATTCCTTCCCCATATGCGCGCGACCATTTTGCATCTCATGGCAGCTTTGTGGCTGACCTTGTCTGTCGCGCCGGCGGCTCCACCTCCGCAGGTTCACGGGGCGTCGGCCATCCTTGTGGACGTGCGATCCGGGCGCGTGCTTTTCAACAAAAACTCCCGTGAGCGCCGGGCCGTGGCCAGCACCCAGAAACTGCTTACCGCCCTGATTGTCGCGGAGGAGGGCAACCTCTGGCAGACGGTCACTATCAAGCCGGAGGATACATCGGCCGCTCCGACCAAGCTCTATCTCAAAGCAGGACATAAATATTCGCGGCAGGATTTGCTCGCCGCTTTGCTGGTGAAAAGCGCGAACGACGTGGCCTGTGCTCTGGCCCGGGACAATGCCGGCAGCGTCGAGGCGTTCGCCGCCAAAATGAACGCCCGCGCCCGCTCCATGGGCGCCACCTCTTCGAATTTTGTGAACCCGAACGGCTTGCCGGCCGAGGGGCAGTATTCCACGGCGCGTGACATGGCGATCATCGCCCGCAATGCTTATGCCAATCCCGCGGTGCGGCGCATCGTTGCGACGAAAAGCTTCGAGTTTCGCTTTGCCGATGGTCGTGTCCGGGAATTGGTGAACACGAACAGGGTGCTGAGCATGACTTCTTTTTGTAACGGAATGAAAACAGGATACACCAATGCGGCGGGACATTGTCTCGTGGCCAGCGGACAGGAGAACGGGCGCGATGTGATCGCGGTTGTGCTCGGAAGCAACAAGTCGAACGTCTGGAACGATTCGCAAAAACTACTCGAATGGGGGCTCAAGCTTTGAGCGCCCTTACGCCTCCATCCCAAGGTACGCGCATCGATTACGCCGTCGAGTTGAACGAGCAGCAGTTGGCCGCAGTGACGTATCCCGGTGGCGCGGCCTTGGTCATTGCCGGGGCGGGCAGCGGCAAGACGCGCACCCTCACTTACCGCGTTGCCTGGTTGCTCGAGCACGGCGTGAAGCCGTGGAACATTTTGCTCCTCACCTTCACGAACAAGGCCGCGCGGGAAATGACCGGTCGCGTCGCCGAATTGATCGGCCCCGAGGCCGACGGCATCTGGGGTGGCACGTTCCACTCCATCGGCAATCGTATCCTCCGTCGGCATGCCGAGCTCATCGGTTTTCGTCCGGGCTTCACGATTCTCGATCGCGAAGATCAAGGCGAATTGCTCAAGAGCACGGCCCGCGATGCCGGCGCGCCTCTGCGCGACAAACGCTTTCCCAAGCCGGAGGTGCTGGCGGAATTGTTTTCCCTCTCGGTCAACACGGGCGAGCCCCTCGAGCAGGTGGTGCACGAGCGCTTCGGGTATTTCGAGGGCATCACGGACACGATCGTGGCAGTGCGCGGTGCCTACGAGCGCCGCAAGCAGGCGGCCAATGCCATGGATTTCGACGATCTGCTCACCCGCACGAACCAACTGCTTCGCGATCACCCGGAGGTTGGTGAACATTACCGCGAGCAATTCAAACATGTGCTGGTCGATGAATACCAAGACACGAACCTCGTGCAGTCCGAGTTGGTGCACCTGCTTGGGTCCAAGCACGGCAACATCATGGTGGTGGGTGACGACGCACAATCGATCTATTCGTGGCGCGGGGCGAATTTTGAAAACATCCTGAATTTTCCGAAGCGCCACGAAGCTGCCGAAACGTTTCGCATCGAGACGAATTACCGCAGCGTTCCGGGGATTCTCGATGTGGCCAACGCGGCGATCCGTGGGAATCTCAGGCAGTTCGAAAAAAATCTGCGTGCTTGGCGCAAGGCGGGGGCGCGTCCTTTGTTGGCCGAGGTGCCGACGAACAACGACCAAGCCGCTTATGTGGCGCAGCAAATTCTCGAACTCAACCGCCAAGGCATGGATTTTCGAGAAATGGCTGTGCTTTACCGTGCCCATTTCCACTCGATGGAAATCCAACTCGAGCTGACGCGTCGCGGGATTCCCTTCGAAGTCACCAGCGGGCTGCGCTTTTTCGAGCAGGCCCATGTGAAAGACGTTGCGGCGTTCCTCAAATTCGCGGTCAATCCAACCGACGAGACCGCTTTCCGCCGCATTGTGCGGATGTTGCCGGGCGTCGGGGAAAAGACGGCGGACAGCCTGTGGGAAACGGTCAAAGCGGGCGCCTCCTCCTCCGCGCCGTTCGGCGAGGTAATCCGCATGGCAAAGCCGCCGGCCCGCGCGGCGAAAGTGTGGGAGCAACTGGCTGTGACGATGGAGGAAATCGCGCCCGAACGGAAACCGATCGCGCCCGACCGCGCGATCGAGACGGTGATGGAGGCGGTTTACGAGGACTACATGAAGGCGGAATTTGCCAACTACGAAAACCGCCGTGAGGACTTGCGCACGTTGACCGGCTACGCACGGCAATTTGCCTCGATGGATGACTTTTTGGCGCAGGTTGCTTTGCTGACCAACGTGGACGGCAAAGGCTCGAAGCAGGACACGGAGACCGACCGGGTCGTGCTGTCGTCGGTTCACCAAGCCAAAGGACTCGAGTGGCGCGCGGTATTTGTGGTCTGGCTCACCGAGGGGATGTTCCCCGGGGCTCGCTCTCTGGAAAACGCCAACTCTCTCGAAGAAGAGCGGCGGCTTTTCTATGTGGCCGTGACACGTGGGCGGGATCATCTGCATCTATGCTACCCGCAGATCCGCCTCAACAGCGGGTATGGCGAACCCTTTCAGCGTCGCTCGCGCTTCATCGCCGAAATCCCGGCCCAGCTGCTCGACAAACCCGGAGCCGATGAATCGCCCCGGCCTGCCGCCACGCCCCAAAAAAAGGATAGCAAAGACTGGTGGTATTAGAGAGCGATGAACAGCTTTTGACGGAAGAGAAAATCGGGCTGCCGGGATTTGAACCCGGGACCTCTTGAACCCCATTCAAGCGCTCTACCAAGCTGAGCCACAGCCCGTGGCAATGCGGACAATTTACCACGAAAGCGGCGGGCGTCCCGCAAATTTTTCGCTCGGGGCTGGACAAGCCCCGCGAGGCATGAAGTCATATTGCGATGCGGTTTGTTTTTTGCCCGATGCCTCTTCTGGCGGTGGGGTTGTTGGCCGGCTGTGGCCCGGCGCAACCACCTCCGCCTGCGCCCACGCCGACACCAGCGCCGCCACCCGCACCCGAGGCGAGTCCGACGCCTTGGCCCAAGCCCACCCCGGAGCCGACGCCGTATGTGCCGCGCAAGCCGATGGAGACGGGTATGATGTTCAATGGTCTGCAATACAAATGGTCGATCGAGACGCAGCCGGGTGAAACGGCGGCACGGGACCGCAAAATCGATGATGCTTACCGCTTGGAGTTGAATCTGCGCATCCGTGAACCGCGCCCGGCGACGTCATTGGAGGACGTTCGCGTGGTCAATCCACGATTGCCCGAGTTGTTGCCCTCGCTGTCCGGTTTGCTGGAGTCAGCCACGGTGTCGCCGGCGTTTGCCAAACTTTACGAGCTGAAGTTGGATTGGCTGAAGGCGCGTCTTGAGCGTCTGGAGCTGATTTTGTCCCGCCACAATTACTACGATTGCGACACGATCCTCCAGCTCAAGCATCCCGAGACGGGGCGGCGCGCTCTCTTTGTGCAGTCGGAGATGGATGTGAATGTGGATGGCTCGGACGGTGACCGGAATGTGCAGGTCGACGGTTCGGGGCAATTTTTTCAACCGCAGACAAGCTACCGCTGGCCGAAGAAAACGGAGCGGCCCAATCCTTTCCTTGCGCCCTTGCAGGAGAAGCTGGCGGCCGCGCAGGAGGAATTGAAGAAACCGGGAATTGCCAAGTCGTACGCGGCGGAACTGCGTGACAGGATTGAACATTGGAAGCTGCAGATCCGCGACATCCAGCGGTGGAGCTTTTTGGTTTCGGAAACGGATCCGTTTATCGTGCTGCCTGGTTTCATGCTGCGCGGGTCGGGTGATTACGTGCCGAAACTCGGGGATTATGCCGTGGTGATTCACGGGAATAAAATCTATCCGGCAATTTTGGGGGATGCGGGACCATCCTACAAAATGGGTGAAGCTTCTTTGCGGCTCTGCAAAGAAATCAATGACACGGGCACGCCCTTGGCTCGCCCGGTGAGCGATCTGACGGTGACGTATCTGGTTTTTCCGGGTTCGGCCGATCCGGAGCGCGATGCGCCGGATCTCGAGCGTTGGCGTCAAAGCTGTGTGGAACTGTTGGCTGAGATCGGTGCGCCGGATGCGCCGGTTCATTGTTGGGAAAACAATGTACCGCCATGGCCTACGCCGACGCCGAGTCCCAGCCCGACTCCGGCCGAGACCGAAGCTGCCGCAGAGGTTGCGCTCGAAGAAAGCGTGTCGCCGTCCGGTGTAAATTAAAAAACTACCAGCCTTGTTTGACCTCGAAACCGCGGGTGACGAGGAGAGGTTTGAGTCGTTCGGCTTGCTCGCCTTGGATTTCGAGCTTTCGATCAGACAGCTTGCCGCCGCAGCCGAGGGCTGATTTGAGGTCGTGGAGCAGGGAGGCAAGCTTCGGCTCGGTCCATGCGGGCGAAAACCCTTCGAGCACGAGGACGGTTTTGCCGCCGCGGTGGGCGGTTTCGCGGCGAAGCAGGAGGCGTTCTTTGGGTGGTGTGGCTGGTGCGGTGGCGGGGAGGGCGCCGGGGCCCCCTGCTTCGGATGCACGGCCCTGGAGATTGAGTGAGGCGAAGGGATTGACCCAAGCGGCGGGGCCGGCGTCGGTGGCGATACGTTGCTTTTTCTCCCTAGTCACGTGACGAGATCAGCGCAGCCAGCGCTTTTTCTTGATGTAGATGAGCGGCAGGATGGCGGAGAGAAAGGTGAGCAGGATGGTGACGGGGAAGCCCCATTTCCAGGACAGTTCGGGCATGTGTGCGAAATTCATGCCATACATTGTTCCGACCAGCGTCGGCGGCAGGAACACGGCGGTGAGGATGGTGAAAACCTTCACGATCTGGTTCTGCTGCATGTTCAGAATGCCCATGGAGGCCTGCTGCAAGTAGCGGACTTTATCGTGCTCGAAAGCGATGTGGTCTTTGATGCCTTGCACGTCGGCGGCCAGTTCGTTCACGCGTGCCTGGAGTTCGGCTTCGGTGAACCCGTCCACTTCGGCGTTGAAGTAACGGACGACGCGGGCGAGTTGCAGCACGCTCTCGCCGCTCTGCGAGATAAAGTCTTCGTAGCGCGAAAGTTCGGCGAGGAGTCCGCTGATTTCTCCCATCGTGCCGGTCTTGCCGGTGCCGAGTTCGGTGGGCATTTCGGTGATGGTGCGGGAAAGTTTTTCGAGGTCGGTGCCGACGGCCTCGACGCGGTCGGCCACGGTCTCACTGAGGGCGAAAAGAAGTCCCCAGAGGATTTTTTGCGGCGAACCGTAGAGGTGCGCTTTGCGGCGGATGCGTTGGGCAAAGATGGCCACGGGCATCAATTCGATCTCGTGCAGGGTGACGACGCATTGGTCGTGCAAGATAAACGTGAGTTTGTTTACGCGGGTGGCGTTTTCCTCGTCTTTGCTGACGAGGCCCATGGTCATGAAGAGTGTGTCATCCTCGTGGTAAATGGTCGGATGCTGCAGGGTGAGCTCGATGTTGAGTGACGCCCGCAGGATGTCTTTCTCCTCGGGGGTGGGGCGAAGCACGTCGATCCAAACGGCACCTGTCAGACCCTCGACCGTCTGCACCTCGCGGGTGAAACGGAACGTGTCGCCGTCCTGGAAAAAAGCCGTGATCATGGCGCGGGGTTGCCGGGGAGTATGCCGTGGCGCTCGGCATGGCTGGGCGAGGGCGACGAAGTGCGGGTTTCACGGTCGGACGGCTGGAGGAAGTGGATGAGCAGCAGGACCCCGGCGATGAAAATGTAGAGCCCGATGACGGCGAGAATGACCTCGGTTTCGAGGGCCCGCTGTTTTTTCTCCGGCGTTGGGGTGTGATTCGGCATCGCGGCGGCGTCCGGGGGAAATTGCACCAAAGCAGGAATGACCAAGGTGCGGGAGCAAAAAATGCCGTTACTTGGACAAAAAAAGCGCGCACCGCCGGAGCCGTGCGCGCTTGGTGGGGAAAGTTATGCTCAGGCAAGGGCTTCCGCCGGGGCGGATGCTCCCTGATCACGATCTTTCATGGCCGCTTTGCGGCTGAGTTTGACTTTGCCGCGGTCGTCCACGCCGATGCATTTGACCCAGATCTGGTCGCCGACTTTGACGACGTCCTCAACCTTGTTGACGCGGAAGTCGGCCAGCTCGGAGATGTGCACGAGGCCGTCCTTGCCGGGCATGACTTCGACGAAGCAACCGAATTCTTTGATCGTGACGACGGTGCCTTGATACATCTCGCCGACTTCGATCTCTTTGGTCATGCCGGAGATGATCTCCTTGGCGCGGCGCAGGCTTTCGCCATTGCTGGAGTAGATGTGCACGGAGCCGTCGTCCTCGATGTTAATCTCGGCGCCGGTTTCCGCGACGATGCCTTTGATCGTCTTGCCGCCGGGGCCGATAAGGAGACCGATTTTGTCGACCGGGATTTTGAGCGTCTCGATCCGTGGTGCGTATTGGCTCATCTCGGTACGGTGAGAGGCGAGAGCGGCGGTCATCACGGTGAGAATCTTGGCGCGGGCCTCGGTGGCCTCGTCGATCGCCAGCTTCATGATGTCAAGGCTGATACCGGGAAGCTTGAGGTCGAGCTGGAAGCCGGTGACACCTTTTTCGGTGCCGCAGAGTTTGAAGTCCATGTCGCCGAAGTGATCCTCGGAGCCGAGGATGTCGGTGAGCGTCGTGTAGCGCTTGAGGGCGCCGCCTTCATCGAACTCGGTGACGAGACCGACGGAGATACCGGCGACGGGTCGCTTGATCGGTACGCCGGCATCCATGAGGGCGAGCACGCCCGAGCAGACGCTGGCCATGGAGGTGGAGCCGTTGGATTCCATCACTTCGCTGGAGACGCGGATGGCGTAGGGGAATTCGTTCTCCGGCGGGATGACCGGCAGGACGGAGCGCTCGGCGAGGGCGCCGTGGCCGACTTCGCGACGGTTCATGCCGCCGAAGCGGCCGGTTTCACCGACGCTGAAGGGCGGGAAGTTGTAGTGCAGGATGAAGCGTTTGATGGACTCGCCACCGGTGTAGTTGTCGAGGTTCTGCGCTTCGTCCGCCGGAGCGAGCGTGGCGAGGGCCATGGCTTGCGTTTCGCCGCGGGCGAAGAGCGCGGAGCCGTGGGCGCGGGGCAGCAGGCCGACTTCGGCCGAGAGCGGGCGAAGGTCGTGCAGGCCGCGTCCGTCGCAGCGCTGCTGGCGGTCGAGGATGCTGATGCGGAAGGCTTTTTTCTGCAGGTAGTCGAAGGCCTGGCCGACGGTGAAGGGCGTGGCTTCCGGGAACTTCGCCTTGATGGCGGCTTCGACTTCCTTGCGGAGGGCGTCGACGGCTTTGGCGCGGTTCACTTTGCCGCTGGTGTAGAGGGCGGCTTCGATGCGGTCGCCGGCGACGGCGTAGGCGATCTCGAGAAGGGCGTCGTCCACTTTGAGCGGCGCGTAGTCACGCTTGGGCTTGCCGGCTTTCTGCGCGAGTTCCCGCTGCATGGCGATGAGTTTGGCCACGGGTTCCTGGGCGAAATCGAGGGCGGCTTTGAAATCGGCCTCGGGCAATTCGTCGCAGGCGCCTTCGATCATGATGACTTCGTTGTCCTTGCCGACGTAGACGAGGTCGAGGTCGCTTTGTTCGCGCTGGGCGTGGGTCGGGTTGATGACGAACTCGCCGTTGACGCGGCCGATGCGGACGGCACCGATGGGGCCGGCGAACGGGATGTCGGAGACGGTGAGGGCGGCGGAGGCGCCGTTGATGCTGAGGATGTCGGCATCATTTTCTCCATCGGCGCTAAGCAGGAGGCTGATGATCTGGGTTTCGAAGAAGTAATCCTTCGGGAAGAGCGGGCGCAGCGGACGGTCGGTCATGCGCGCGGTGAGGGTTTCTTTTTCCGTGGGACGGCCTTCGCGTTTGAAGTAACCGCCGGGGAATTTGCCCGCTGCGGCGGCTTTTTCTTTGTAGTCGACGGTGAGCGGGAAGAAGTCCTGCCCTTCGCGCAGTTTGGTCGCGGAGACGGCGCTGGCGAGGATGATGGTCTCGCCGGTGCGGACCATGACGGCGCCGTCGGCGAGTTTGGCGATTTTGCCGGTTTCGAAGGTGATTTCGTTTTGGCCGATCTGGCCGGAGACGATGGTGTGTGACATGTGGTTGTTACGGTTTTGTGGTTGGTTGGAACCGTGATCCTCGCATCATCCCAAAGCACAGGATGCAAGACTCCCGAGATGGAGACCTGAATCCCAGGCTGGGGTATGAGAGCGGGGTAGGACGATTCAGGAGGGCAAACAAACAGAAACCGCCGCGCCAGGCGGCGGTTCCGGGTTATTTGCGAAGATTGAGACTTTCGATGAGCTTGGTGTAGCGTTCCGCAGCGGTGTCCTTGAGATAATCGAGGAGGCTGCGACGGCGGGCTACCATCTTGAGCAGGCCGCGACGTGAGGAGTGGTCCTTCACATGGCCTTTAAGGTGTTCGGTCAACTGGTTGATGCGATCGGTCAACCGTGCGATCTGCACGTCCGCGCTTCCAGTGTCTTTGTCATGCAGCGCCACGCTGCTCACGGCTTCTTTGGTCATAATTAAGAGTCGGGTAAAATACCCGTATGGGCCGAGGAGGCAAGGGCGAAGTTTGGGCGAGAGGGCGGAGGACGAAAACTTGAGAATTGAGTGAAAAGGTCCGGCGGCCGAGGACTTTCACCCTCCACCAGCCTGCTCTCCACAGAGCGAGGGGCCTCGTAAGCCGCAGAATTGCCAGCACCCCTGGCCGAGCCTAGCATGCGGTCATGCATCCGGTGATAAACATCGACGAAAAGATCGGCCAGACCATGGGGCGACGGATCAAAGACTCCCGGGAATACGGCTTCGGCTACCAAGAGTTGCTGGCCTGGATCCGGGAGGATGCTCCATTTCACTTTTTCCCCGGGGTGTTTTTAAGTTCCGCTCCTTGGAGGAGGCTGATGCATGGACGCTGCGCCATCTGACAGCTCAGCGGATCTGACTCTGCGACCGCCGCAATAAATACGCCCACGATCTTATGGCCTCTATCACCATCCCTCCCAAAGCCTTGATCGGTATGGTCCACGTCGGGGCGTTACCCGGCGCGCCTCGGGCTTCCCAGTCGGTAGAGGAGTTGGTCCGCGCCGCCCTGCTGGATGTCTGGGCGTTGGCGGAGGGAGGGTGCGATGCCATCTTGGTCGAGAACATGCATGATGTGCCGTATCTCAATCGGGAGGTTGGGCCGGAGGTGGTGGCGTCGATGACGGCGGTGTGTCGCGCGATCAACACGGCCACAGATTTGCCCTGCGGCGTGCAAATTTTGGCGGGGGCCAACCAAGCGGCCTTGGCCGTGGCGCTGGCAACCGGCATGAAATTCATCCGCGCGGAGGGCTTCGTTTTCGGCCACGTAGCCGACGAAGGATGGATGGATGCCTGCGCCGGCCCTTTGTTGCGCTATCGCAAACAAATCGGCGCGGAACACATCGCCGTGTGGGCAGATGTGAAAAAGAAACATGCCGCGCACGCCGCGACCGCGGACGTCAGCCTCGCCGAAACAGTCAAAGCTGCGGAATTTTTCGGCGCAGATGCGGTGATTGTCACCGGCGAAGCCACGGGACGCGAAACTTCGACCGCCGATCTTTTATCTGCCCGCGGCGCGACGAAGTTGCCCGTCATCGTTGGTTCTGGTGTCACCGCGGCAAATGCCCCGGCCATGCTGCAAAATGCCGATGCGGTCATCGTCGGTTCCTCGCTTAAACGCGACGGACGTTGGGCCGGACCGGTCGATCTCGAACGCGTCAAAGCGGTCGCCGCTGTGGTGCGGGCGGCGCGCTGATCCGGTTATGGCCCGTCTTCTTGTGGCGATGTCTGGCGGAGTGGACAGCTCCGTCGCCGCGTTGCTCCTGCAAGAGCAGGGGCACGAAATCGAGGGTGCCTACATGAAGAACTGGATGGCCGAGTGGGATCCGTTCGGTCAGTGTCCGTGGGAGCAGGACGTGGCCGACGCGCGGGCCGTGGCGGAAAAGCTCGGCATTCCGTTCCGCGTGGTCAACCTCATCGAGGACTACCGTGAGCGGGTGGTGGATTACTTGCTCAAAGGCTACGCCGAGGGCGTCACGCCGAATCCGGACGTTTACTGCAACCGCGAGATAAAGTTTGGCGTTTTTCTCGATTTGGCGCGGCGCGAGGGTTTCGACGGTATCGGGACGGGACACTATGCGCGGATGGCAGCTGGTCCAGACGGTTCGCGCTGCATTTACGAGGGGCGCGATCCCGGCAAAGACCAATCGTATTTCCTCGCCATGCTGCGCCCCGAGCAGATTGGGCCTGCTTGGTTTCCGGTGGGAGAGTTGCTCAAGAGCGAAGTGCGGGCCCGGGCGTTGGCGGCCGGGCTTGCCACCGCCGCAAAAAAGGACAGTCAGGGCATCTGCTTCATCGGTAAAGTGCGCATGGCGGATTTCTTGCACGAGTATCTGCCGGACAAACCCGGGCCGATTGTCGATTTGGCGGGTCGCGTTCTCGGCGAGCATCGTGGTTTGCATTATTACACGCTTGGTCAGCGTCGGGGTATCCGCGTGGCTTCGCCGGAGCCGAACATGGCTTATGTGGTCGTGGCCAAACGCACCATGAACGACGAGTTGGTCATCGGCTATGATCGGCTGGAGACCGAGGGTTTGTATGCCGGTCGGGCTTTATTGACCAACCTGAGTGCGGCGGGGCCGGCCTTGCCTCATGAGGCTGTCATCGAGGTGCGTCCGCGCTACCGGGCGCCCCGCGTGAAGGCTCGGTTTGTGCGTCGAGAGGATGGCTCGGCTGAAATCGAATTTGCCGAACCGCAGCGCGCGCTTGCGCCCGGCCAGATCTGCGCGCTCTACGACGAGGCGCGGCTTCTGGGCGGAGGGGTGTTTGCCGAGATTCTTTGAGGTTGCGAAGGCCGCATTTGTGATACTTCTTAAGTTTGCTTAAAACCATGTCCGACAAAGTTATCATTTTCGACACCACGCTGCGCGACGGGGAGCAATGCCCCGGCGCTTCGATGAATTTGCGTGAAAAAATGGAGGTCGCGCGCCAGCTCGCGCGGCTCAATGTCGATGTTATCGAAGCCGGGTTCCCCGTGATCAGCGAGGGCGACTTCGAGGCGGTGCAGCGCATCGCCACGGAGGTGAAAGGACCGATCATCGCCGGCCTGGCCCGTTGCGTGACCAAGGACATCGAGGCGGCCGCCGCCGCGGTCAAACCGGCCGGTGAACGCGGGCGTATCCACGTGTTCCTCGCGACCTCGAAAATCCACCGCGAGCACAAACTGAAGAAGGCGCACGAGGAAATTCTGCGCCTGGCCGCGGAGGGCACCAGGCTGGCCAAGTCGCACTGCCAGGATGTCGAGTTCTCGCCGGAGGACGCCTCGCGCACCGAGCCCGAATTCCTCGCTCAGGTCGTCGAGACGGTCATCGCCGCGGGCGCAACCACGGTCAACATCCCCGACACCGTCGGCTTCGCCGTGCCCGAGCAATACGGCGCACTGATCAAATATCTGAAGGACAACGTCCGCAACATCGACGACGCCATCATCAGCGTGCATTGCCACAACGACCTCGGCTTGGCCGTGGCCAATTCGCTCGCCGCTGTGCAGGCCGGGGCGCGTCAGGTGGAAGGCACCATCAACGGTATCGGCGAACGCGCCGGCAACGCCGCCCTCGAGGAAGTGGTCATGGCGCTGAAAACGCGCGCCGACTTTTTCGGCAAGCTGCATTCCGACGTCCACACGCGGGAAATTTTGAAAACCTCGCGCATTGTCAGCCGCATGAGCGGACTGCACGTGCAGCGCAGCAAGGCCATCGTCGGCGAGAACGCTTTCGCCCACAGTTCGGGCATCCATCAGGACGGCATGCTCAAGATGCGCGAGACTTACGAGATCATGGATCCGGTCGAGGTGGGCTGGGGCGGCACCGAGTTGCCCCTGACCAAGCACAGCGGGCGCCACGCCATGGCCGCGCGCCTCGAGCATCTCGGGTTCAAACTGAGCGACGAGGAAATCGGCGCCGTCTTCACGCGATTCAAGGACATCGGCGACAAAAAGAAATTCGTCTACGATGACGATCTCTCCGCCATCGTCGACGACTCGATGATGCCTTTAGCCGAGGGTTGGCAGTTGGAGAGCCTCGAAGTGTCCGTCGCCTCGGGCAAAAAGCCGCATGCTTCCGTGTCTTTGGTCCGCGGCGGCGAAAAGAAAGAAGCCGAAGCCGATGGCAACGGCGCGGTCGATGCCGCCATGCGCGCCATCGATGCGGTGGCCGGCCGGTCGGGAAATCTTCTCGAATATAATGTGCAAGCCGTCACGCAGGGCCACGACGCCCTCGGTGAAGTGACGCTGAAGGTGGATTTCGGCGACGGACGTCTCATCACCGGCAAAGGAGCCAGCACCGACGTGATCGAAGCCAGCGCCCGCGCTTACTTGAACGCGATCAACCGCACCTTCATCCGCCGCGAACTCGGTGAGCAGGCCGAGGGCGTGTAGGTTTAACGAGAGAAGACGGCGCAGCGGAACGCATCCGCCCCGGGCGCATCCGGGGCGAAATCAGTCAGCGGTTTTACTCTTTCCGCGCGGTAACCCGCCTCTTGTGCCCACAATTCCAAGTCGTCGAAATTCACATCGGCCGTGATGTCCTGGCGTCCGGGTATTTCGTAAACTGCATCGCCGATGAGTCTTTGTTGCTGGCGATAAGCGCGCAATGTTCCAGCCGGACGACGATGGTAGATCGAGACGGCGGTTCCTCCGTAGTCGATGGCCAGCAACGCGCCGTCTTGCCAATTCCGCGCGAGTTCATGCAGCCACGCGTTCACCGCGCTGAATACCTCGATGCGTTGTCCTTTAGTCCATGATTTGGCAAAGACGGATGATGGGGGCAATGGACGCTCGATCCACTCTTCGGTCAGGCGGCCATCGCGGACACGCAGGTGCAGTTCCGCCCACGTATCGTGCCCTTTGCGGAAGACGCGGCAGGGAAAAGCATCAAAAAACTCGTTGTGGTAGATGAGCGCGCGGCCGTTGCACGCTTGGAGAGCAGAAGTGATGTCGTGGTGCCAATGCGCCTGTCTTCCGCGTAGCTTTGTTTTTTGCAACTCACGTAGTGGGGCGGATGTTTCCACGAGGTG
>JBIJDZ010000108.1:0-3695 GCA_044343805.1 Chthoniobacterales bacterium
CCGCCGCTTTCGCCGCTGCCGCCAGCGCGGTGTTGTCCGTGATCCGCAAATCGCGCCGGAACCAGTGGATGGCTGTTTTCATCGCCTCGACAATGCGCGGCCCCGCCGCAAGAATCCAGCGCGTTGAGCACTCCCGACACGTTACTCATCATTGCCGGCAACGGACGCTATCCGTTCCAACTCGCCGCCGCCGCCCGGCGACGTGGCGTGGCGCGCCTGTGCGTCGCGGCATTCGAGAACGAAACCCAGCCCACCCTCGCCCGCGAAGTGGACGATCTCCGTTGGCTGCGCGTCGGGCAACTCGGCAAACTTCTCGCCTACGCCCGCGAAACCGGCGCCCGGCAAGCGATCATGGCCGGACAAATCGCGCCGAAAAATCTCTTCGACCTGCGTCCGGACTTCAGCGCACTTCTCCTTCTCGCCAAACTCAAAGAACGCAACGCCGAGACCCTCTTCGGCGCCGTGGCCGATGCGCTGGCCAAGGACGGCGTCGAACTTCTCCCCGCCACGACTTTCCTCGAGGATTTTCTCGCCCCCGCAGGACATTTCGCCGGACCCAAACCGCGGAGGCGCGTGAACGACGATGTGACTTTTGGTTTGCGCATGGCCAAGGAAACCAGCCGGCTCGACATCGGCCAGACCGTTGTCGTACGCAATGGCACCGTGCTTGCGGTGGAGGCCTTTGAAGGAACCAACGAAGCCATCAAGCGCGGCGCATTGCTCGGACGTGGGCAGGCCGTAGCCGTGAAAGTTTCCAAGCCGGACCAAGATTTCCGCTTCGACGTTCCCGTCATCGGTCCTCTCACGCTCGAAGCCGGCGCGTCCTCCGGTCTCTCCGCCATCGCCGTCGAAACCGGCCGCACCCTGCTTATCGAACCCGACCGCCTGAAATCCATGGCGGATGAACTCAAAATCTCTCTCATCGGAATCCTGCCATGACCACCAAACTTCGCGCCGGCGTCGTCGGCGTCGGCAGCATGGGCTTCAACCATGCGCGCGTATACTCCGAACTCGACAACGCGGAACTCTCGGTCGTCTATGACGCGGATCGAGCTGCCGCCGAGCGCACTGCCCGTAAATTCCGCTGCGCCGTGGCCGACACCCTCGAAGATCTGGCGTCCCAAGCGGACGTGGTCACCATCGCCGCGCCCACCCATCTCCATCACGAGATCGGCATGAAGTTGCTCGGGCTCGGACGCCACCTCCTCATTGAAAAACCGATCAGCGACAACCCCGCCCATGCCGCCGAGTTGGTCGATCTCGCCCACGAACGCGGCCTCATCCTCCAAGTCGGCCATATCGAACGCTTCAATCCCGCCCTCGCCGCCCTCGAGGAGCACCTCACGCGCCCGCGCTTTCTCGAAGTCACCCGCCTCTCCCCCTATCCCGGACGCAGCATGGACATCGGCGTCGTACTCGACGTGATGATCCACGATCTCGAAATCATTCTCCACCTCGTGCGCTCGCCCGTCACCAGCGTGGACGCCGTCGGCGTTGCCGTGTTGAGCAAAGGCGAGGATATCGCCAGCGTTCGCCTGCATTTCGAAAATGGCTGCGTGGCCAATGTCACCGCCAGCCGCATCAGCATGGAGAAAGTGCGCAAGATCCGCCTCTTCCAAGAGGACGCCTACCTCTCCCTCGATTACCAAAAGCAGAGCGGCAAAATGTACCGCCTCGATGGCAGCAAGATCGTCCAGCAGCGGGTCAAAATCGAACGCGGCGAGCCGCTCGCGCGTGAACTTCGCCACTTTGTCGAATGCGCGCAGGCCGGGCGCCAACCCAAAGTAGGCGGCATGGAAGCCATCGCCGCCCTTGAACTCGCCATGCAAATCACCCGGCAGATCGCTGCGCGCTCCCCGCGTCCCGCAGCCTGAGCTTATGCACCTCTTCGTCGTAGCCGGGGAAACCAGCGGCGACACCCACGCCGCGACTCTGGTGGACGAACTCCGCGCGCTGTCACCCGGCCTGCACATTTCCGGTTTGGGTGGACCCAAGCTCCACGCGCTATCGCCCGCCGTCGAGGATTGGACCCACGAAGCCGCCGTCGTCGGTCTGTGGGACGTGCTGCGCCGCTACGGATGGTTCCGCGCAAAGTTCCGCGAAACCCTCGAACGCATCGAACACGGAAAACCCGACGCCGTGCTTTTTGTTGATTATCCCGGCTTCAACCTCCGCCTCGCGCGCGCCCTCCAACCGCTGCGCCCCGGCGTTAAACTCCTCTACTACATCAGCCCGCAGGTTTGGGCCTGGAACCGCGCCCGCATACCGCGCATGGCCCGCTGGCTCGACCGCATGTTCTGCATCTTTCCCTTCGAAAAAGACCTCTACGAAAAATCCGGCCTGGCCACCGAATTTGTCGGTCACCCGATGGCGGACACCCTTGCACCCAGCGGTGACGAATCGCGCCAACCTAACCTCTTCGCTCTCTTGCCCGGCAGCCGCGAACGCGAAGTGCGCAAAATTTTTCCTGTCATGCTCGCCGCCGCGAAAATCATCCTCGCCCGCAGCCCAGCCACCACCTTGGCCGCCGCCGCGCCCTCGGAAAAGCTCCGCACCCTCATGCAAAGCATAGTCAGCAAGGCGAACGTCGGTTGTGACCTCGGGCTCCGTAACGCACGCGACCTGATGCAAACCGCCGCCGCCGGTCTCGTCGCCTCCGGCACCGCCACGCTTGAAGCTACCCTCAGCGGACTGCCTTACGCCCTCGTTTACAAAGTCTCTCCCCTCACCTACCTCGCCGGACGCGCCGTCATACGTGTCCCCTACCTCGGCATGGCCAACATCCTCGCCGGACGCGGCATCGTGAAGGAATTCATCCAGCATGACGCCACACCCGACGCCCTGGCCGCCGAAGGCCTGCGCCTGCTCGACGACCCGGCTTACCGCGCTCGTCAACGCGACGATTCCGCCACCGTTCGCTCCCAACTTCTCGCGCCCGGCACCACTTCCCCAGCCCAAGCGGTGCTTGATATGCTAAGCTGACTGCTCGTCTCCCATGATCCTCGAACTCATCGAACGCTTCAGCAAGGAAGCGGCCAGAAAGAATCTGGATTTTCTCCTGATCGGTGGACAAGCCATGAATCACCTCGGGTACCAACGCTTCACTTTGGATATTGATTTTATGGGGCAGGAGGCATCGCGCGCAGTGTGGGAAAGCATCATGACCCAATACGGATACTCCATGTCGGTGCGCACCACTGCCTTCGACCAATACATTCATCCGGCGCCCGAGTGGCCGCAGGTCGACGTCATGTTTGTCAACGGCCGGACATGGGACAAGATGCGCAGCGAGACGCTGGAAAAATCCCATGGCCGGATCGTCGTCCGCGTGCCCTCTCCTCGTCACATGGTCGCGCTCAAACTTCACGCCGCCAACAGCCCCCAGCGCTCCGAACCCGAAAAGGACTGGCTCGATATCGATGTCCTCGTCCGCACCCACCAACTCGACCTTTCAGACCCCGAATTCGAAAAACTGATCCTCCGCTACGGTGGTGAAAAATCACTCCAAAGGTTGAAATCAACTCACCGATGAAAGAAGTTACCCCCATGGCCGACGACAATCTTTTCTTTGATCTTCCGGTTTTCACCGAGCCGCAGAAGTCACCCGAACCCGTCCCCTACGAAGTCGCCGTCCGTGCCTTCGAAGAAATCGCTGCCGCCCTCCAACTCCGCGAGCAACCGCGCCCCGCCGAAGA
>JBIJDZ010000017.1:0-31193 GCA_044343805.1 Chthoniobacterales bacterium
GACAACGGACCTACAGTTAGAGAGCGTGTTTCCCTTAAATGGAAATCCGTGGGCACTCCTTCAGGTATGTTTACGGAGTTTGTAGAATCTGAACCTCTAGTTTTGTTTACCTTTAATACTACTCTTGGGTTGTGGTTTTCGGAAGTCGTCTCGGCGGGTAAGTTCCGCTGATGACGGGCGTTCTCCCAAAAAAAATCATTCTCTACGGCGCTTCCTCTCCTTCCACGCTTGAGCTTTTTTCCACGCCTTCAAATAATATGGAATTTCGGTAGCGGCTACCACAAGCAACACTCCCAAAGGAATCCCGATCAACATACCGAATGATCTTATCGTCGCATCCCTAATTCCATGATTCTTGTTGATCTTCTCATCAATTTGACTGGCGCTGTAATTGGTGCTGGTATCGCCAGTTCCGCCGCTTTGTGGATCGCCTACAGACAGCGGAGAGATGCTGCCAAGGATACTCTGCGGGCGCTGCTGATGGCTCAGTTGGATATGACCTTTGCGGAGGTTGATGTCGGGAAGATCACTAATCCCGCATTGATCGCTCAACACAATTTTAGAGTCAGCTACCCCAATATCCTCGCGGCATACATTAACTACAGAAGCATGTTGTGTTCTTTCGAGCGGAACCATATTTCCGAGGCATGGAGAGCATATAAGGGGACAGAGAAGAAGTGTTTTGATAGCTTTGATCGTGATTTTTCCTCTTTTCGCAATGTCTCTAGCGAGGAAGAATTTCAGAATAGAACTCGTCGCTTTCTTGAAGAAATATGAGGACGAGAACAAGCCGTGCCATACAACCGCTACCAGCCCCTCTGTCGGCTGAGTCTTGTGCAGTTTCATGGCTTCACCCCCGTTTCATCGCTGGCACTCGCTGGTAGCGGTGTATGCACTTTGACGTTCGCGAAAGAAAATCATGTTCTCACGAGTGCTCACAGATTCGCTTCGGATCAGTCTTTCGATACCCCAGTATGCGGATGAGATATTTGCGCTCACGGATCGTAATCGCCTATTTCTTAGACGGTGGCTTCCGTGGCTTGACGGCACTATGACTCCTGATGACACTAGACAGTTCTTAGCGCTTCAAGTTCAAAGGTTCGCACGCGGCGAGAGTCTGCACGTGACCATATTTTCAGATGATTCGATAGCCGGAGTGGCTGGTTTCAACTCGCTGGACCGGATCAATGGGATTGGATACATCGGCTACTGGCTCGGTGAGGATTTCACAGGCAGAGGGATCATGACCACTGTTGTCCGTGATCTGATTGAGATCGGGAGGAGCTATTATTCGTTGCAGAAGGTCGATATCCGCTGTGCGACCGGCAATTCGAGAAGCAGGGCCATTCCAGAGAGACTGGGCTTCAGCCATGAAGGCACTCTCCGTCGTGCTGAACGTGTTTATGATGAGTGGTTTGACCATGAAGTCTATGCCCTCCTAATTGACCAACGCGAACAAGACGTCACTCCTAACGCCTGACCCGCCTCTAGTTTCAGCCATCATGACCGCTAGAACCTCAACCCCGTGTTCAACCCTCGCCCCCGGTCAGGCGTAGGAGGACTCGACGTTAGGTTGGCAATGAAAGTTTTGTTCGTGATGCTCTTAGTCCTCAACATCGTGGCGTTATGCGCTGGGGTTGGAAGGTTCTTTGTCACTTTTGCTCAAGTGGGTGAACCGCCAGCCTATTATCAGGGGATTGAGGCCATGCGTGACTTTCTTGGGCCCTCGCTCAAGTGGTTAGTTGGTGTCGCGATAGCGAACCTCGTATTTGCTGCGTTCGCAGTCTTTCGTTGTCGGAGGACAACAACCTAACAAGGCGCTCCAGGCGACGGCCTGGCTTCGCTTTGCCGCGTCTGAGCGCAAACGTTGCTAATAAGTGCATCGCGTGAAAACTCTTAGTGAATTTACTGATCCAATCCGCGCTGGCATCGTGCAGTCCTTTTTGAGGGACAACGAGGTTGATGCCGTTCTACTTGATGAAGCGTCATCTGCTTGGACCGCAGGTCGTCTATTGGTGCTGGTGCGTTTAGCTGTTTCCTCCGATCAAGAAGATGCCGCGCAAGACCTTTTGAAGCAGTTTGAAGAGGAGTGACTAAGCATGATCGCCAACAAACCGGACCACATGACATCGCTGCGCTCGGCGGCTGACCTCGAGCGTTAGGCCTCATCGCATGAAGAAGGTCGGTAACACATTGCTCCTGGCAGCGGTCCTGCTTGCCTTGGCGCCGGGCATGATCGTCGGCCGTGGCTCTCAACCATCCACGCAAATCTACGAAGACGCCAGGGGGAGTCGGATGCCGGCGGCGTAGGCCTGCGCCAACCCCCGTGCTTTCTTCATCGTGGCAGGCTTCACCGGACTCACGGGGGCTGGTTTTATCGTCGCATCTTCGCTGTTGGAGCGGCGCCGCCGAGCGGGCTACCCGTGAAAACCGGCTCTAGACTGAACAGTGTTGCTCCGTGCCTGACCTGGAGTATGTTCAATTCATGATCGCTCAGTCAGAAATAAGGCAGATGTCTTTTCCTGAAAAGGTGGCTTTGCTTGAGGCGGTCTGGTCCGAGATCGCAGCACACCCCAGCCAAGTCGAAGTGCCGCAATGGCACAAAGATATCTTGGATGAGCGTGATCTCGCTCTCCAAGAGGGGCGAGCAAAAGTCCTCGATTGGGACGAAGCGAAAAGGCAAATCGAGCAAGCCACTCGATGAGGCTGTAAATCCTTGATGCGGCGCGCGACGATCTGATCGAGGGATTCAATTTCTACGAAAAGCAAGAGCCCGGGTTGGGGGGCTATTTTCTGACGAGCCTTTACTCCGACATGGAGGCCCTGAAGATATTGTTTGGGATTCATCCGAAGGCGTATCGCGGTTTTCACCGGGCGCTTTCGAATAGATTTCCATTCGCCATTTACTACACCTACGACACGGAGGCCGTGATGATTCGCGCCGTGGTGGATTGTCGCCGCAAACCTTCTTGGATTCGGCGGCACATGGAAAATGCCTGACGAGCCGGGACCAGCCAACCTCGCTGCGCTCGGCGGCTGTTCTCCCGCGTTCAACTTCAAAAATCCTTAGAACCACACATAGCAGTAGGTGAGATTACGTGTGGAAGTATTTCATGGCGACCAATCTTCAACTTGATGATCGGCTCATCGCAGAGGCTGCTGCATTGGGCAAGCACCGTACCAAAAAGGAGTCAGTCACTCAGGCTTTGACGGACTACATTCTTCACCTGCGACAGGATCGCATCTTGGACCTTTTCGGGAAGGTCGAGTTCGACCCGGCGTACGATGACAAACGCCAGCGGGCACGGGCGTGAGGGTGCTCGTTGATCCGAGCGTCTGGTCCTTGGCGTTGCGGCGTTCCCCGACGTTCCGCTTCTGAGACGGAGGATTACGTGACGGCCGCGAATTCTTTCAACCTCTGCCGATCCAAGGGTATCCAGGGTCCGAACACCGACTACCCTATTTGCGCGGTCGCGGTCTGATGCGATTTGGGGATCTTTGCCACGGACGGCGACTTCCGGCACTTTGCGCAGTGCCTGCCCATTGTCCTGCGAGGTATCAAAATTTTATGATTGCCTCAGTGAACGTAGGGCCGCGCGACGATGCGGATCGAATGGGGGAACGCCCCTACGAGGTGCGGATCAATGAACAAGTCATGACGACCTTCCGCCACAAGCGGAGTGACGGTCTTGGTCGATGTCTTCTCGCAGTGAGCAAAGCGGTCGAGAAACAAAAGTGGAAGGATGTGGCGGTGTTCAAGTGGGTGTTGAAGTGAAAAGGAGAAGGCGGGGCTGAGGAAGGAAGCTTGAGTTTGCGGTCGGGGATGGAACTTGTTTAGGAGGCACGGCCGTCTCGGCCGTGGTGTCGGGTCGTGACGGGCGGGACGCCCGTGCCCCCTGGGGGAACGTTTGTGGGGGCGCTATTTGGTGATTGGGAAGAGTGGCACGGGCATCTTGCCCGTGGTGGTTGGTCATCATCGGCAGGATGCCGATGCCACAGGAAGAGGTGGATCGCGCCGTTCCGGCGCGATGGGGACTACTGCGGCGCGGGGAGCGATAGCGGGGTGCCGGGGAGCATTTGCACTTGGCGGTCGTGGCGTGGAAGTCGGATGGTGATTTTGAGGCCGTTGCCGGGGTCGCTTTCTATGACGACTTCGCCGCCGTGGGTGCGGACGATGCGCTGGGTGATCATGAGGCCGAGGCCGCTGCCGCTTTGCTTAGTGGTGAAGTATGGTTCGAAGATGCGGGCCATGGCTTCCGGGGTCATGCCGCCGCCGGTATCGGTGAAGTTGATATTGACCCACTTACTGTCGGAGCCGGTGCGGATTTTGAGGAGTCCGCCTTGCTTCATGGCTTCGCTGGCGTTTTTGACGATGTTGTAGAAGGCCTGTTTGAGTTGGTCCTGATCGACTTCGAGGATGGGGAGTCCGGGGGCGAGGTCGAGTTCGAGGAGGATATTGCGGGATTTGAGTTCGGGTCCGAGGAATTCCGCGGCGTCGCGGATGAGGGAGTTGAGGTCGTGCGGGGCGCGTTGCAGCGGGGCGGGGCGGATGGCGCGGAGGAATTGGGTGACGATGGTGTCGAGGCGTTTGATTTCTTCCTGCGCGACTTCGAGCGGGTGGAGGAGGTGTTCCTGCCGGTCTGCGGGGAGTTTGCGCAGGCGGCGTTCGAGGAGTTGCAGGTGGATGGTGAGGGAGTTGAGGGGGTTGCCGATTTCGTGGGCCACACCGGCGGCGAGGAGTTGGAGGGCGGCGATGCGCTCGCTTTCGAGCGTTTCCTGTGCGGCGCGGTGGCGCTCGGTGAAGTCGCGCATGATGAGGGCGTAACCGGCGTGCTGGCGGTGGCCGGGTTTGTCATCGTCCTCGGCGAGGAGCGGGACGACGTAGAAATTGAGGACGCGGTGGGCGGGGTGGAAGACTTCGATGTCGCGGGTGACGACTTCGCGGCCCAGGGCGAGTTCTTTCCAGCGCAGGCCGCTGATGTTGTCGGCCAGCGGACGGCCGAGAGCGGCGGCGGGGTCGAGGCCGAAGAGGAGTCCGGCAGCATCGTTCATGTAGATGACCGTGCCGGCGGTGTCGGTGACGATGACGCCTTCGCGGATGGCGTTGAAAATCGTCTCGAGGAAGCGTTTGTCGCGGGCCAGTTCGACGAAGAAGGCTTCGACGTCTTCCGGTTGGATGCGGCGGAGTCGGGCGAGGAGCTTGTCGAGAAAGGCGCGTTTCATCGGAAAGGCAAGTGGCCAGCGGGTCCAGCGGGCCCTGCGGGGGATTAGCGAGTGTCGAGGTTGATGTTGAGGAGTTGCGCGAGCTCGTCGACGCGTTGGGCGAAGAGTTGGAGGGCTGCCTCGACGGGGGCCGGGGAGGTCATGTCGACGCCGGCGAGTTTGAGTGTGTCGATGGGATATTTTTTGCCGCCGGATTGGAGGAAGCCGAGGTAGCGCGACGGGTCGCCAGTTTCGAGGACTTGGCGGGAAAGGGCGATGGCGGCGCTCATGCCGGTGGCGTATTGGTAGACGTAGAACGCGCTGTAGAAGTGCGGGATGCGCAGGCACTCGAGGTCGAGTTGCGGGTCGAGGGTGAAGTCGGGTCCGAAATAGGCGACCAGCAGTTCGTGGTAGATCTTGGTCAGGGTGTCGAGGGTGAGCGCTTCGCCGGCTTCCTGGCGCTGGTGGATGATTTTTTCGAACTCGGCGAACATGGTCTGTCGGTAAATGGTGCCGCGGAGGTCGTCGATCTGGCGGTTGAGGAGATACGCTTTCATCTGCGGATCGTCCGTCTGCGCGAGGAGGTGGTGGGTGAGGAGTTCCTCGTTGAAGGTCGAGGCGACCTCGGCGAGGAAGATCGGGTAGTGGTGGTCCTGGAAGGTCTGGTGGCGCTGGGCATACCAGGTGTGCATGGAGTGCCCGGCCTCGTGCGCGAGGGTGAACATGTCGGCAAAGACATCCGGTTTGTAATTCATGAGGATGTAGGGCGGGCAGCCGTAGCATCCGCTGGAGAAGGCGCCGCTGCGTTTGCCTTTCGACTCATAGCGGTCGCACCAGCGTCCGCGCAGTCCGGCGGCGAGTTCGCGCGTGTATTCGTCGCCGAGCGGGGCGGTGGCGGCGATGGTGCGGTCGATGGCCTCGTCGAAGGTGAGGTGTGTGGTGATCTGCGGGACGAGTGGTACGTAGGTGTCGTAGTGGTGGATCTCGGCGAGACCGAGGGCGCGGCGGCGGAGCTCGTAGTAGCGGTGGAGGGGCTTGAGGTTGGCGCGGACGGTCGAGACGAGGTTGGTGTAGACGTCAGTGGGGATGTTGTTGCGGAAGAGTGCGGCTTCGAGGGCGGACGGGTAATGGCGGGCCTTGGCGTGGAAGACATCGGTGCGGACCGAGCTGGCCAGTGTGCTGGCGAGGGTGAATTTGTGGTCGGCAAATTCTTCGTAGAATTGATGGAAGGCGCGGCGGCGGAGGTCGTGGTCGGGCTTGACGAGAAACGAGCTGAAGCTGCTCTGGCTGAGTTCGACCTGACGGCCGGCGCTGTCGGTGATGAGGCCGAATTTGAGGTCGACGTTGGTGAGTTGGGAGAAGGTTTCCTCGTGTCCGGCCAGCGGCTGCGAGCTCATGGCGAGGAGACGTTCCTCGTTTTCAGCGAGCGTGTGCGGTCGGAAGCGGCGGAGGCGTTCGAGGACGGTTTGCCACGGGACAAGCTCGGGGGCGGAGGCCAGCGCGGCGAATTCTGCATCCGGGACAGCCATCAGCTCGGGGCTGATGAACGAGCATTTTTCCACGATGTCGGTGTGGAGATTTTGCAGGCGCGCTTCGCGTTCGAGAAAGACGGGATCGGAGGCGTTCTCGCTGACGCGCAGGCTGGCGTAGGTGCTGAGACGCTCGAGGGGCTGGTCGATGCTTTTTTCGAATTCGAGAGCAGCGAGGAGGGTGGCGGGGGACTCGGCGAGCCGTCCGCGGAATGGCGTGATCTGCGGGTAGCGCTGCTGGAGCGCGGTGAACTCGGTTTCCCACGCGGTGTCGTCGGGGTAGATGTGGGCGAGGTCCCAGCGGTCGGACTCGGGGATTTCGTGGCGGGTGGGGACCCGCGAGATGGCGGCGGCTTCGGTGGAACGGAACAACATGGTGAATGATATTGGGCGGGTCAGAATTCGGAGCAATTGAAAACGATGCGGTAGCTGCAGGTGGCGCTGCGGCAGACGACTTTGCATTTTTCGGAAATAAGGGCGCCGCCGCAGACGGGGCAGACGGTGTCCGGGTTGTCGTGTTGCGGAGTTTCGGGGGCCTTGAGGGCGCGCAGGGCGGCGGCGAGGGTGCGAACAACCTCGGGGTCGTGCGCCGCGGAGAGGCTGACGCGGAGGCGCGAGGTGCCCTTGGGTACGGTGGGCGGCCGGATGGCCGGGACGAGATACCCGAGTTGCCCGAGTGCTTCGCTGGCCCGAAGTGCCTCGTCCTCGCGGCCCATGATCACCGGATGAATAGCCGCGGTCCGGGATGGATCAAGAAGCGCGGCCAGTGCTTGCACTTTCGCTCGCCGCCTATCGCCCTCCAATCCGGCACAGATCTCGAGGGCGGTGCAAGCCGCCGCGGCGGTCGAGGCGGGCGGTGCGGTGGAGAACATAAAGCTGCGCGCGCGATTGGCGAGAAAGTCGATCAAGCTGCGCGAGCCAACCACATAGCCCCCCGAGCTTCCGAGGGCTTTGCCGAGAGTTCCCATTTGCACCTCGATGAGGTCTCCGAGTTGGCACTGGTCGGCGAGTCCCCGTCCTCCTTGTCCGACCACGCCCACGGCATGAGCCTCATCAAGTATAAGAATGGCCCCGTAGCGCTCTTTGAGCGAAACGATTTCCCGCAGCGGGGCCGTGTCACCATCCATGCTGAAGATGGATTCGGTGACAATGAAGACCCTGGCTTGGGGGTATTTTTCCCTGGCCCAGCGCAGATGATGTTCGAGGTGTGCGGTGTCGTTGTGATGGAAGGGACGCAGGGTGGCGCCGCTTAAGCGAGCGCCATCCACGAGACAGGCATGGCTCAGGCGATCAAGGAGGATGACATCGTTTTTCGACGCCAGCGCGGCGAGCGCACCGGTGCTCGTGGCGTAGCCGCTGCCGAAGACGAGCGCGGCTTTGGTGCGTTTGAAGTCGGCGAGTTTTTCCTCCAGTTCACGGTGAGGGCGTTGCGTTCCCACCACCAGCCGGGAGGCGCCGGTGCCGGCGCCGTAATCCTGCGTGGCGCGGACGGCCGTCGCGATGACATCGGGATGGGAGGCGAGCCCGAGGTAGTCGTTGGAGGCGAAGTTGTGCAGCTGGCGTGATCCGCAACGCGCCGTCGCGCCGGTCGGCCCGTCCGCCACAGGCAAGTGCCGGCGCAGGTTGCGCTGGTCGAGGTCGGCCAAGCTTTGCTGGAGAAATTCCTCAAACATGGGAGGGGACATTTTTCACAATGCGGGGCGGGAGTCCACGGAGGATTGCGGGGGGGTTGATAAACTTGCGGCAACCGGGCAATTTCGGGCTGTGCTGCATTTGCCCGACCCGCTGCATCCTTTTGCCGTCCATTTTCCGGTGGCATTTTTGCTGCTTGGATCCTTGGCTGTCGGGCTCAGCCTGCTTTGGCCGAGCAGTGCGGTGCTGCGGTTGGCGGCTTTGATGATGATTCTGGGGGCGGTGGGGACCACTTGGGCTCATCGTTCCGGGATGACGGAGGCGAACCAAGTGCGCTACGTCGGCGTCTCGGTCAGCTCGGCGGTGCAGGAGCACAAAAGTGTCTCGGACATGATGCTGCTGGCGTCGTGGTTGGCCGCCGTGGCGGCCTCCGTATCTTTGTTCGGGCTGCGGATACCCGGGGTCTCATTGCTTTCCAGATGGGTCGGGGTTGCGGCGGTGATTTTTTTGCTATGGACAATGCAGGCCACCCTGCACACCGGGTCGGAATTGACCCACCAACATTTCTTCGGTCCCAATGCACCCAAACCCGCGCCCGGCACCGAGGAGGTCATCCGCTTGAAGGTGGAGTAATGATGTCCCGGGATTTACGGTGCGGCCAAGACGGACCGCCCTTTGCGTTGTCTCATTTTGCTCGTTTTCATGCGGGGTTGTCCGCGCTACAAAGTGCGGATGCAAAAAGTGAAAGCAGCGATTGTCGGAGCCAGTGGTTACTCGGGTGAGGAGCTGGTGGCGTTGCTTTCTGGGCATCCGCTGGTTGATGTGGTGGCGCTGACTTCGCGGCAATCGGCCGGCCAGACGCTGGCGGCGGTTTTTCCCAAAATGGCCGGTTCTCGTTGGGCGGCGTTGCGTTTCGTCGAACCATCGGTGGACGCCTTGCTGAAGTCCGAGGCGGCAACCGTGTTTCTGGCCTTGCCACACGGGCTGGCGGCGGAGTTTGCCGTGCCTCTGCGCAAAGCGGGAGTGCAGGTGGTGGATCTCAGCGCGGATTTCCGGCTGAAGTCGGCCACAGTTTTCGAGGAGTTTTACGGCGAGTCACATCCGGCTCCGGGGCTGCTGCAAGATTCGGTTTACGCCCTGCCCGAGATTTGCGCTGCCGGAGCTCTGATGGGGGCCGGTCTGCTCGCTTGTCCGGGTTGTTATCCCACGAGCATCCTGGTTCCGCTGGTGCCTTTGCTGCTAAGTAATTTGATCGAACCCGATTCCATCGTGATCAACAGCCTGAGTGGCGTGAGCGGGGCGGGTCGCAAGGCCGATCCGCTGCTTCTTTTTGCGGAATGCAATGAAAGCCTGCGGGCTTACGGTGCGCCGAAGCACCGGCATCTTGCGGAGATCGAGCAGGAGCTTTCCGCCGCGGCGGGCGGGGAAGTCATTGTGAGCTTCACGCCGCATTTGGTGCCGGTCACCCGTGGTATGATCTCGACCATCGTGGTCAAACCAAAGCCGGGCGCGCATGCCCGGGCTGTCGAAGCCGCCTGGGCCAAAGCATACGCCGACCGTCCTTTTGTGCGGCAAGTGCCGTATTTGCCCGATTCGAAACACGTGACAGGCACAAACTATGTCGATATCGCCGTTCGCGAGGATGCGCGGACGGGGCGTTTGTTGCTTTTCAGCGCCTTGGATAATCTGACGAAGGGGGCGGCAGGACAAGCGGTGCAGGCTTTCAATATTTCCCAGGGTTGGGACGAAAAACTGGGACTCCGATGAGCGGAATCAAAGTGATCAAAGGCGGGGTGACGGCGGCGCACGGTTTCCGGGCGGCGGCTATTTTTGCCGGCATCAAGGCAGCAAACAAAAAGCGGGAAGATATGGCGTTGATCGCTTCCGAGGTGCCGGCCACGGCGGCCGGCGTTTTCACCACAAACCGCGTGAAAGCCGCTCCGGTGCGTGTTTCCCGAGCGCACCTGCGTTCGCCCCATGCTTGCGCCGTGCTGCTCAACAGCGGCAACGCCAACGCCTGCACGGGACCCGATGGAATCATGGCCGCCAAATCGCTGGCGGGATCAGTGGCCGATGCGCTTGACTGCGGGATCGGCCGGGTGCTGGTTTGCTCGACGGGTCGCATCGGTGTTCCGTTGCCGGTCGATAAAATGGAGGCCCGCATCCCGGAGCTCGCGGCCAAGCTATCTTCCAAGAGCGGCCATGCGGTGGCACGCGCCATTATGACAAGCGACACTTTTCCGAAGGAATACGCGGTCGAGGTGCAGGGCTCCGGGGGTGTTTTTCGCGTTGGCGGCGTGGCCAAAGGGGCCGGCATGATCAACCCCAACATGGCCACGATGCTCTGCGTGGTGACGACCGATGCCAAGGTTGGCAAAGGCATGTTGCAAAATGTTTTGCACGTGGTGGCCGAGAAAACATTCAACCGCATCACTGTGGATGGCGACATGAGCACGAACGATACCGTGCTGGCGCTGGCCAATGGCCGGTCGGGCGGCGCCTCGCTCAAGCCGGGGTCGGCCGACCATGCCTTGTTTGTCGAAGCGCTCGAGGAAGTCTGCCTTAAACTGGCCCACATGATCGTGGAGGACGGGGAGGGCGTGTCGAAATTTGTCACGGTGCAAGTGCGCGGCGCATCGAGCTTGCAGGCCGCCCGTCGCGTGGCCGAGGCGATTGCCAATTCAACTTTGGTCAAATGCGCGTGGGCCGGGAACGATCCGAACTGGGGCCGCATCCTGGATGCGGCCGGTTACTGCGGGGTCCCGATCCGCGAGGAGTTGGTGGATATCTACTACGACGGCGTGGCGGCCGTGCGCGGGGGCATGGCTGCTCCGACCCCCAAAGAAAAACTGGTGGCGGCGGTCACCCCGAAAAAATTCACCGTCACTGTCAATCTCCACCAAGGCAAAGCGTTTTACACGGTTTACACGACCGATTTGACCGAGAAATTTGTCGAACTGAATCTCAGCGAGTGACCATGAGTATGCACGATGTCTCCGTCCGCGCCGAAGCTCTCGTCGAGGCGCTACCTTTCATCCAAAAATTCCGCGGCCAAACTTTCGTCATAAAATACGGCGGCAGTGCCATGGAAAACGAGGATGCGGTGGAGCGTCTGCTCCGGGATGTTGTTTTTCTTGAGGCGGTCGGCATCAATCCAGTCTTGGTGCACGGGGGTGGCAAGGCGATCAGCGCGCGCATGCGCGAGGCCGGCTTGACCGCGCGATTTGTCAACGGTCTCCGGGTCACCGACGGGCAATCGGTGCAGATTGTCGAAGATGTGCTCGATCGTGCGGTCAATCCGCAGCTTGTCAAAACCATCGCGGAGTTTGGCGGTCGGGCTCGGGGGTTCAGCGGACGCGATGTGCTGCGGGCGGAAAAGCTGCCTCCGGTGGACAACGGCAAAGGCGGCACGGAGGACATCGGCTATGTGGGCCGTGTGACAGCGGTGGAGACCTCGGCGATGGAACAGGTGCTGCACGAGGAACGCGTGCCGGTGGTTTCACCCGTGGCTACGGCGGCGGACGGGCACACGCTGAACGTCAATGCCGACGAGGCGGCAGCCGCCATTGCCGGTGCTTTGCGTGCAGCGAAATTGATTTTTTTGAGCGACGTGCCGGGACTCATGCGCGACCGCGAGGACCCCGAGTCGTTGATTCCCTCGGTGCAGTCGGCGCAGGTGGAGACGCTCATCCGCCAGAAGGTCATCGAGGGTGGGATGATTCCGAAAGTGCAGGGGGCGGTGGCAGCGCTGCGTCAAGGGGTGCAGAAAACACATATGATTGACGGACGGCTTCCGCATGCTTTGTTGTTGGAAATTTTTACCAATGAAGGTGTCGGCACGGAAATTGTGGCTTAGCTTTTGCTGCCTGTTCGCGACGGTTGGCTTAGTGCAAGCCGAGTTCCGGGGGGCTTGGATTTCCACGGTCCACAATCTCGATTGGCCGTCGAAGGGGTCATCGCCCGCGCAGCAAAGGGCGGAGCTGGTTCGTCTGCTCGATTCCGCAAAGTCTTTGGGCCTGACCGATGTGTTTTTTCAAGTGCGTCCGGAGGGCGATGCGCTTTACCGGTCGAGTCTGGAGCCATGGAGCCGATTTCTCACGGGCACGCAGGGCAAAGATCCGGGCTATGATCCGTTGGAGTTTTGCCTCGCCGAGGCCGGTAAGCGCGGTATCCGCGTGCACGCGTGGTTCAACCCCTACCGCGCATCGGTCAAAGCCGGTGCGCCGCTGGCGTCGAATCACATGGCGCGACGATACAGCCCGTATGCTTACAAAGTCGGCTCGGTGGTCTGCATGGATCCCGGTGCGCCAGAGGTCCAAGACCACGTGGTCAAGGTGGTGACCGACGTTGCCCGGCGCTACAATGTCGCCGGTATACATTTCGACGATTATTTTTATCCCTACCCGCCAGCTGGTGGAAAAGTGAGTTTTCCCGACAGCAAGACTTATCAGCGCTATCGGGCATCCGGTGGAGATTTGGACCTGGCCGATTGGCGACGCGACAATGTGAACCGCTTGGTGGCCCGCGTTTCCCGGGAAGTCAAAGCCTTGCGGCCGGGTGTTGTTTTCGGCGTCAGTCCCTTCGGTATCTACACCAAGGGCCAGCCATCCACGGTCAAGGCCGGCCTCGACCAATACCACCAGATCTATGCCGATCCGCTGAAATGGATGCGGAGCGGATGGGTCGATTACATTGCCCCGCAGCTATATTGGAAAGACAAGTCCCCGCAGTGTTTCACCGAACTGCTCAAATGGTGGCGCAGCCCGTCGGTGAATCCCCGCGGTGTGCCGATCTATCCCGGCATCGCGGCTTATCGCATGAGCGAACAAGGCTGGCCGGCTGAAGAGATCGTCCGGCAGGTGGCGCTTTCCCGCACGGTGGGAAGCGGCCCGTCAGGGCATGTGTTCTTCCGGATCGCCACGATCGCCAACAACACGAAGGGGATTTCGTCGATACTCAAGCGAGCGGGCTATTAATGATTGGTCACGCCCCGCAGCAGGGCGAGGAACTTGGCCGGAGTCGATAAGCGGTAGCTTTTCGTCATGACGCGCACGCCGTCGCGTTGCATTTTGCGGAGGAGAGTTCGGTAGATTGTTCCCATCATCGCGGCCGGGCGTAGTGCTTGGCGGTCGTGGGACGGCAGGAGACGATCGGCCTCCCGGTATTGCTCGTCCGCGCGCTTGGCGAATTTCTCGAGGTAACGTTGCCGGGCCGCGCTGCTTTCGGCAAAATTTTCGGGCGTGAGTCCGGCCTCGGCCAACTCGTCGAGGGGATAATAAATCCTGTTGCGCTTAAGGTCGGCGGCGGTGTCGCGGAGGATGTTCGTGTATTGCAGGGCGCGGCCGAGAGCCTCGGCATAGGGTGACGAGCATTCTTCTTGCGCACCGAAAATCGCCAGGCAAAGCCGCCCGACCACACCGGCGACGCGGTGACAGTAGAGGTCAAGGTCCGCGCGAGTGGGCATGCGCACGGCGGGGTTTAAGTCGGTCGCCGTCCCGTCGAGCATTTCCAAAAAGTGCGACGAATTCCATGAGTGACGATGGATCAAGTCGCGCAAATTTTCCGGGAGTCCGCGCAAATCGGTGTCATGAAAACCGCGTCGCCAAACCTCGAGGGCGGTGCCGCGTTCCGTCATTGTGTAGTCGCCGCAGTCGGCCAAGTCGTCGATGACGCGGCAGAAAGCATAAAAAATTTCCAGATCTCTCCGCCGCGATTTGGGCAAGAGACGGAAGGCCGGCACAAAGCTGGAACCACTGGCCCGGACAATGCGTGCCGCGTCGAGGCGCGCCGGGGGCATCAATGTATTCATGCCGCGGCCACGGCCAGTTGACCGTGGGACATCGAGAGCACGCGGGTGGCCGCGCGGGTGGCCGGACCATCCGGGCGGGCGCCCCAAATGACCGTGAGACCATTTTCTTCGATCGCGCGGCAGGCGAGGGGAACGAGGGTCTCCTCGGCGCTGGGTGACTCGGCAATAAGGACCAGTGGACGGTGGATGATGGCGCGGGCAAAAGCGGTGACGGCTTGGCGTGCGGGATCCAAGTCGACGACGGGAGTGTCCGCCTCTTTTTCCAACCCGCAAAAATTGAGCGCGAGGAAAGTTTGTTCGGCCTGTTCGGACTCGGTCAATCCGCCGGCTTTGATCAGGGGGAAGGCGATATTCTCGAGGACACTCAATGAGGGGAGTAGCCCGCAGACGGGCAAAAGGAAGCCGAAGTTGCGCTGCCGGAGCAAGTCTCGTTCGGCCTGGCTCATGGCTGTGGCGTTGGCGCCCTCTAACCACACGTCGCCCGCATCCGGCTGCTCGAGAAGTCCCAGCAAATGAAGCAGCAAGTTTTTGCCGCACCCTTCGGGTCCGCTGATGGCGTGGAATCGGCCGGCTTCGAACCCGGCGGTGATGCCCCGCACGACTGATGCCCCGGCCCGCCAAAGCGGGCGCCGGCATTGCAGGTTACGGCAGTGGAGCAGTGGCGGGTTCATGATCGATGCTGGCCGATTCTGCAAACAGCAGCGTGAAATGACAGGAAGAATCTGTTGCGCGGAAAGCAAGGCGAAGTCACGCTGTCGTTTCATGACGGTCGCCAACCAAATTACGCTTGCCCGGATCTTGACCATTCCGGTGTTTGTTGTTTTTGCGGTTTATTACGCGACGAGCGTGCGCGACGGGATGCCCGACGAGTGGCTGCGATGGTCTGCCGTGGGTGCGTTTGTGTTCGCCGCGGCGAGTGACGCGATCGACGGGTGGGTGGCCCGCCATTTCAACCAGCGCAGCGCGCTGGGGGTGGTGTTGGATCCGATTGCCGACAAAGGACTGCTTCTCTCGGCCATCATCACGCTCGGACTTTATCCTTGGCCGGTAAGTTTACCGTTGTGGTTTCCGGTGCTCGTGATCGCCCGCGATGTGGTGATTCTGGTCGGTTGTGGATTGCTGAAGTTTTTCACCGGCGATGTCGAGGTGCGTCCCAGCCTGCTTGGCAAAATCGCCACAGCGCTGCAGATGGGTGCGGTGGCTTGGGTGCTGCTGCAGATCCCCTCTCAGCATTGGGTTGTGTGGGCGGCAGGGCTTTTCACGATGATAAGCGGTCTCGGTTATGTGTGGCGCGGCATTCACGCGATGGGCGGAGCCGCCAAAGCAAGCTGAACATTATGAAAAAAGCCGTTCTTGTCGGCCGACCGAATGTCGGCAAATCCGCCCTCTTCAACCGTTTGGCTGGGCGCCGTATTTCCATTGTGCATGACCAACCCGGCGTGACGCGTGATCGCATCGAGGCGGTGTGCCGTTTGGGAAAATCCCCTTTCGAGATAGTCGATACGGGTGGAATCGGAGCTTCTCCCGATCCGGATTTTGCCGAGGCGACGCACCGCGCTGCCGATGCAGCTATGGACGGGGCGGATGTGGTGCTTTTTGTTGTTGATGGCAAGGACGGTTTGTTGCCGCTGGATTCCGAATTGGCCGCCAAGCTGCGTCGCGCCTCACGCTCTGTGGTGCTCGTGGTCAACAAACTCGACAATCCGAAGCACGACACGTTGGAGTTGGAGTTTATGCAACTCGGCTTTACCCGTGTGGTCGGGGTGAGTGCCGTCCATGGACGCGGCACGGATGATTTGCTTGCCGCGTTGGAGGAAGCTTTTGGGACGATGTCGTCGGAAACGGAGCCCCCCGAGGAGGCGATCCCCCCGAGGATCGTCATTCTCGGCCGCCCGAACGTGGGAAAATCTTCGCTGACCAATGCGCTGCTGGGTTCCGAACGGGCCATCGTTAGTGACATAGCCGGAACAACCCGCGACGCACTGCAGGTTCCGTGCGAGTTGGGCGGGCACCCTTATTTGCTTCTCGACACCGCGGGGATTCGACACCGCTCAAGGCACAACACCTCGGTCGAGGTCTTCAGTGTGATGCGTTCGGAGGAAGCGATCCGCCTCGCCGATGTCTGTGTCCTGGTGATTGATGCCGTCGCGGGCGTGACGGAGCAGGACAAACGCATCGCCGGGCTCATTCAAAAGGCCCGCAAGGCCGTCGTTGTGGTGGTCAACAAAGCGGACCTTTTGCCGTCGGAGTCGGTGCATCGGGACGGACTCAAAGAGTCGCTCGAAGCTTGGCAGTCGGCTTTGTTTTTTTTGCCGTACGCCCCGTTGGTTCTTCTCTCCGCGAAAACCGGCGATAATTTGCGCCGCTTGGGCACGGTGCTGGAAAAAGTGCGACAGCATGCCACCCGGCGAATCGGCACGGGGGAGTTGAATCGCATCATTCGCGACACTCTCACGCTTCATCCGCCTCCGGCCAAAGGATCCCGGCGTTTGAAGATTTTTTACGCGACGCAACTGGAAGACACGAAGCCGCGCCCGTTTGCGCCGGTGAAATTTTTGCTGTTCGTGAATTCGCCGGGTTTGCTTACGCCGACCTACGAAACTTACCTCACCGCGCAATTGCGGCGGGAGAGGGAGTATCCCGGCCTGCCCCTTTTGCTGGAGCTGCGCGCCAGGCCTGAATCCGCCCGACGGACTCATGGCGGCGGACGTGTTTCCAGGCGCCCTGCCCGCAAAAAATAACGGGCAACCGCTTTGTTGGCACGGGCGTTGCTGTTTTTGGGCGTGAAATGGTCAATTTTTCTTTGCGACTAAGATCGTTTTACCTACCTTTTCACGTTCGCCCGTAATCCAACACATTGAAGCGACTATGAAGCAACCTGCACGCCAAGGACTGTATGACCCGCAATTCGAGCATGAATCATGCGGCGTAGGCTTTGTCGTGAACATGAAGGGACGGAAGTCCCACGAAATCGTCGAGCAGGGTTTGCAGATCCTTGTGAATCTCGAGCATCGCGGAGCTTGCGGGTTTGAGGAAAACACCGGCGACGGCGCGGGCATTCTCATCCAGATTCCCCACAACTTCCTCGCAGCCGTGGCCAAGGAGGAGCACATCAATCTGCCCGAGCCCGGGCAATACGGTGTGGCCATGGTTTTCCTGCCGCCGGACAAACAGCTCCGGCAGAAAATCGAAGAACGCTTCGAGCAAGTCGTCCGGGCCGAGGGTCAGAAATTTCTCGGCTGGAGAACGGTTCCCACGGATAACTCAAGCCTCGGTGAAACGGCCAAGTCGGAAGAGCCGGAAGTGCGGATGGCTTTTGTCGGGCGCGGCTCCTCGGTCAAAGACGACCTGTCTTTCGAGCGCAAGCTCTATGTGATCCGGCACCGTATCTTCAACGAGGTCCGCTACGGCGGAGCTCCGGGTGGCAGCTTTTTCTACATTCCCAGTTTTTCGTCCCGCACCATTGTTTTCAAGGGCATGCTGACCACGGCGCAAGTCGCGGAATATTATACAGACCTGTCGGACCCGCGCGTGGAGAGCGCTCTGGCGCTGGTACACTCACGCTTCAGCACGAATACCTTTCCCAGCTGGGACCGTGCGCATCCTTACCGCTATGTGGCCCACAACGGCGAGATCAACACCCTGCGCGGCAACGTCAATTGGATGCACGCCCGCGAGTCGCAATTCGCCTCGCCCTTGTTCGGTGAGGACATGAAAAAGCTCAAGCCGGTCGTTCACCAAGATGGCAGCGACTCGGCCATGTTCGACAACTGCTTCGAATTCTTGGTGCTATCCGGACGTCCGCTTGCCCATGCCGCGGTGATGATGATCCCCGAACCGTGGGCCAACCACAACGAGATGCCGGCCGATCGCAAAGATTTTTATGAATATCACTCCACGCTGATGGAGCCGTGGGATGGGCCTGCTGCCGTGGCTTTCACCGATGGCACACAGATCGGCGCCGTTCTCGACCGCAATGGCCTTCGTCCCTGTCGTTACTACGTCACGAAAGATGACTTGGTTATCATGGCTTCCGAAGTGGGCGTGCTGGATATCGATCCCGAGAGGGTTGAGTCGAAGGGGCGCCTGCAGCCGGGGCGCATTTTTCTCATCGACACCAAAGAAGGCCGCATCATCTCCGATGACGAAATCAAAAGCAGCCTCGCCCAAGCCGAGCCTTACGGTAAATGGCTCCAGGAAAATCTCGTCAAAATCGAGGATTTGCCGGACGGCCAAGAGCCTGCGCACCCGGATCATGATACGGTGACCACACGGCAATTCGCCTTCGGATACACGCAGGAAGATCTCAACCTCATCATCGAGCCGATGGCCCGCACGGCGGTCGAGCCGCTCGGATCCATGGGCAATGACTCGCCCTTGGCCACGCTCTCCGACAAACCGCAACTGCTTTACAACTACTTCAAGCAACTTTTTGCGCAGGTCACCAACCCGCCGATCGATTCTATCCGCGAGGAGATCGTCACCTCGACCATCACCACGCTTGGTTCGGAGGGCAACTTGCTCGAACCCACTTCGCTGAATTGCCGGCAGATCCAGCTGGCTTCTCCCGTGATCAGCAACGAAGAGTTGGAAAAACTCCGCGCCATTGATCGGCCGGGTTTCAAAACCGCAACTTTGCCCATTCTTTATGATGTGGCCGGTGGCGGTTCGGCTTTAGCCAAAGCTTTGGAGCAGCTCTTCGATGAAGCTGCTAAACTGATCGCCTCGGGGGTCAACATCCTCATTCTCTCCGATCGGGGGATCAACGAGAATTTCGCAGGTATTCCCGCTCTCCTCGCGGTCTCCGGAGTTCACCATCATCTTATCGCCAATGGGACGCGCACCAAGGTGGGATTAGTGCTGGAGTCGGGCGAACCTCGCGAGGTTCATCACTTTGCCCTGCTTACGGGCTACGGTGCGGGAGCAATCAATCCGTATCTTGTTTTCGAATCCATCGAGGACGTCATCCGCCGCGAGAAGTTAACCGGTATCGAGCCGCAAAAAGCCGTCAAGCAATACATCAAAGCCGCCGTCAAAGGCATTGTGAAGACCATGTCGAAGATGGGGATCTCGACCATCCAAAGTTACCGCGGGGCGCAGATTTTCGAGGCGGTCGGACTCAACACCGAGGTGGTGGACAAGTATTTCAAATGGACCGCTTCGCGCATTGAAGGAATCGATCTCGAGGGTATCGCACGAGAGACAGCGATGCGTCATCGCCGTGCGTGGCCCGCCGGTGAATTCCGCGATGAAGTGCTCGATCCGGGTGGGGTCTACAAATGGCGCCACGACGGGGAACACCACGCTTTTAATCCTACGACAATCCACCTCCTGCAGCATGCCTGTCGCACCGGCAACATGGACGTGTTCCGCAAATACTCGGAGTCTCTCAATGACCAGTCAAAAAAACTGGCGACCTTGCGAGGTCTGATGGATTTTGAATTCCCCGAGAACGGCGGAATTCCAATCGAACAAGTCGAATCGGTAGAATCGATCATGAAGCGCTTCAAGACTGGAGCAATGTCCTACGGCTCGATCAGCCAGGAAGCCCACGAAACGCTGGCTATCGCGATGAACCGCATCGGCGGCAAAAGCAACACCGGCGAAGGCGGCGAGGATCCCGAGCGCTACCATGTTCTGCCCAACGGTGACTCGAAAAACAGCGCCATCAAGCAGGTGGCTTCCGGTCGCTTCGGTGTGACCAGCTATTACCTTTCGCAAGCCAAAGAGCTGCAGATCAAAATTGTCCAAGGGGCCAAACCGGGCGAGGGCGGCCAACTCCCGGGCACCAAGGTTTATCCTTGGATTGCCAAAGTGCGTCACTCCACCCCGGGTGTCGGCCTCATTTCCCCGCCACCGCACCACGACATTTACTCGATCGAGGATCTGGCGGAGCTGATTCACGATCTCAAGAACGCCAACCGCCATGCCCGTATTTCGGTAAAACTCGTCAGCGAGGTCGGCGTCGGTACAGTCGCCGCAGGCGTGGCCAAAGCGCATGCAGATGTGGTGCTGGTCAGCGGCTATGACGGCGGCACGGGGGCTTCACCTCTTTCCAGCGTGCAGCATGCCGGCATGCCTTGGGAGCTTGGCTTGGCCGAAACCCATCAAACGCTTCTGCTCAACAACCTCCGCAGCCGCATCGTCGTCGAGGTGGACGGGCAACTCAAAACTGGGCGGGACGTGGTGATCGGCGCCTTGCTGGGAGCCGAAGAGTTCGGCTTCGCCACGGCACCGCTCGTCGTCATGGGTTGTATCATGATGCGCGCATGCCACCTTAACACCTGCCCGGTGGGGGTTGCCACTCAAGATCCCGTGCTCCGCAAAAAATTCACCGGCGACGCGGATCATGTTGTCAATTTCATGCGCTTTATCGCCACCGAGGTTCGTGAACTCATGGCCAAGCTTGGTTTTCGCACCATCGAGGAAATGGTCGGCCGGGTTGATCGCCTGGCCATGCGCAAAGCGGTGGATCATTGGAAAGCCGCCGGCTTGGACTACTCGCGCATTCTCTACACGCCCGATGTTTCGGATGATGTCGGCCGCTTCTGCACGATGAAACAAGATCACGGCATTGCGAAGTCGCTCGACATGACGACGCTGCTTAAGATCTGCGAGCCGGCCATCGAGCAGGGCAAAAAAGTCCACTCACGCCTGCCGATCAAAAACGTCAACCGGGTCGTCGGCACAATCCTCGGCTACGAGATCTCGAAAGCCCATGGCATGGAGGGCCTGCCCGAAGACACTATCACCCTCGATTTTGTCGGATCAGCCGGCCAGAGCTTCGGTGCATTTGCCCCGAGCGGCCTGACCTTGCGGTTGGAAGGTGATGCGAACGATTACGTCGGCAAAGGACTCAGCGGAGGCAAGATTGTGGTTTATCCTCCTGCGGAATCATCTTTCGTCCATGCGGAGAACATTATTATCGGCAACGTGGCGTTCTACGGGGCCACCGGCGGCGAAGCTTACATTGCCGGCATGGCTGGCGAACGCTTCTGTGTGCGCAACAGCGGTGTTCGCGCGGTGGTGGAAGCAGTGGGCGACCACGGTTGTGAATACATGACGGGTGGTCGTGTTGTCGTGCTCGGCCCGACCGGCCGCAATTTTGCCGCGGGCATGTCCGGCGGGATCGCTTACATCCTCGACATCGAGGGTAACTTCCACACGCGTTGCAACCAAGCCATGGTGGATCTCGAGCGCCTCGAAAAGACGGAGGAGATCGCCGAGCTCAAAGCCATGATTTTGCGCCACGCCGAGGCAACGGGCAGCCGACGAGCCCTCGAAGTGCTTGCAGCGTGGGACGAGACGATCAAAAAGTTTATCAAAGTCATGCCTAAAGATTACAAGCGCGTGCTCGAGGCGATGGATCGGGTGCTGGCTTCTGGTCTGAGCGGCGATGAAGCCGTCATGGCCGCATTCGAGGAAAATGCCCGCGACTTGGCTCGTGCCGGCGGAAACTGATCTACGCACATGGGAAAACCAACAGGCTTCATGGAGTTTACCCGCGAATTGCCGCGGGATCGGTCACCACAAGAGCGCATTCACGACTGGGAGGAATTTCACGAGCATACGCCCGACCATTTGCTGCAAAAGCAGGGAGCCCGTTGCATGGATTGCGGCACCCCTTTTTGCCAGACGGGGATGATCTTGAACGGCGCGACGAGCGGTTGTCCGATCAACAACCTTATCCCGGAGTGGAACGATCTCGTCTACCGCGGGCTTTGGCGCGAGGCCCTCGACCGGCTGCACAAGACGAACAATTTCCCCGAATTCACCGGGCGCGTTTGTCCGGCGCCCTGCGAGGGAGCCTGCGTTCTGGGGATCATCGAGCCGCCGGTCACGATCAAAAACATCGAGTTTTCGATCATTGAAAAGGGCTTCGCCGAGGGGTGGGTTGTTCCGAACCCTCCGAAAAAGCGGACCGGCAAAAAAGTGGCTGTTGTCGGATCCGGTCCGGCCGGTTTGGCATGTGCCGATCAGCTCAACAAGGCCGGCCATCTCGTGACTGTCCTCGAGCGGGCCGACCGCATCGGCGGTTTGCTCACTTACGGCATTCCCAACATGAAGTTGGACAAAGAGGATATCGTCCGGCGACGTGTGGACATTCTTGCGGCCGAGGGCATTGAGTTTGTGACCAACGCCCATGTGGGTCAAAACTACCCCTCGGAGAAATTGCTCAAGGACTTTGATGCCGTGGTTCTTTGCTGCGGGGCCACGCAGGCTCGCGACTTGTCGATCGAAGGCCGGGAATTGGCGGGAATATATCCCGCTATGGAATTTCTCTCGACCAACACCAAGTGCCTGCTCGACGGCACTGAGATGCCCGCTCACCTCTCGGCCAAGGGGCGGCATGTGGTGGTTATCGGCGGCGGTGACACGGGAACAGATTGCGTCGGAACTTCGATCCGTCAGGGATGCCTGAGCGTCACGCAACTGGAGATTCTTCCCAAGCCCCCCGCCGCCCGTGCGGCCAACAACCCGTGGCCCGAATGGCCGAAAATCTATCGTATGGATTATGGCCAGGAAGAAGCCGCCGCTCTCTATGGTGCCGACCCGCGCGTCTATTGCACCACGACCAAAAAATTCGTCGGCAACAAAGACGGTCGCGTCAACGAGCTCCACACTGTCCAGATTGAATGGAAGGTCGACGCCAACGGGCGCTACGCGCCAGTTGAAATTGCCGGCACGGATAAAGTGATCCCGGGCCAGCTCGTTCTTCTTGCCATGGGCTTCCTCGGACCTGAGAAACCTTTGGTTGAGAAGCTCGGCTTGGCCACTGACGAGCGCAGCAATGTCAAAGCCGAACACGGAAAGTTTGCCACCAGCGTCGAAGGTGTTTTTGCCGCAGGTGACATGCGGCGCGGGCAAAGTCTGGTGGTCTGGGCCATCAATGAGGGTCGTGCCGCTGCACGCGAGTGCGACCGTTACTTGATGGGTGCGACCAGCCTGCCTTGATCCGCCGTCAGTTGGCACAAATCCGGCTTGCTTTGCTCGCGGCATCGCGCGTCAATACTCCGAATATGAGAATTTTCATCCCCCTTCTCCTCTTGGCTCTTAGTTCAATCGTGGTGGCCCAGCAACCGGATGTACCGGTTCCGGCACAAAAATCCCAAAAAGAGGCGCCGAAAACTCCGGATGAACTGCAGCAGGCTGCTTGGAAAATGAGCAGGGAGCAATACGCGCTTGTTCATCCCTCGCGGCGTCCCGGCGGAGAAATGTACAAGTTCCATCGTCCTTTCAAGCGTGGCCCGCACGGAAATCTGCTGGAGCGTTTGGCGGGTGGCCCGATGCGTCCGGTTTCACTCTGATTTTTTCATCATGATCCTTCGGTTTCTCGTCCTTCTCGGTGCACTTTTGCTGGCGGGCTGCGCATCGCTTACTTTTTGAAGCTGTGGGCATGAGGCTGCTTAGTGTGTTTTTAATTCTCTTCTGCGGCAGCTGGCTGTCCGGATGCCGGAAACCTCCGGCGAGCCCAACAGACACGGTTACAGCATTCTACGAGACCTATCGCGGGGATTACCGCCAAGCTGACATGACCCTGCTTTCACGCGGTCTGGCCGATGCCTTGCGGTCAGCGGACGAGCACGAAAAAATCTCTGCAGCCGAGACCAAAGCGGGCCCTTTTCCGACCGACAAGCCGGACATTCTCGAAGGAGATGTCTTCTGCGGTCTCTACGAAGGGTACACCGGTTTCAAAATTGGCGCGGTTGCGAATGATCGCGGGCGGGTGACGGTCGCGGTGAATTTCACGAACTCCGGCTACCAAACCAACTGGGTTGATGAGGTTGTTCTGATCGATGAGTCCGGATGGAAGATCGACGACGTGTTGTACGGCGGCAGCCCGCGCCAGTCTTTCGGGGTGCGGGAAGTTTTGCGCGAATTCGCGGATCCCGGGGCCGCGGATGGTGAAGTTGGCCGTTAGCTGGCGCCACGAGATGCATATTGTTGTGCTCAGTGGCGCCGGGATGAGCGCAGAGAGCGGGCTTAAAACTTTTCGTGGCAACGGTGGTTTGTGGGAAGGTCACCGGGTGGAGGATGTCGCCACGCCCGAGGCTTGGCAGCGTGATCGGTCACTCGTCCTGAGGTTCTACAACGAAAGGCGCAAGGCATTGTCCGATGCTCGTCCCAACACCGGTCACCGGATCATCGCCGCGTGGGAGAAAGATTACCAAGTGACCGTAGTCACACAAAACGTGGATGATCTGCACGAGAAAGCCGGCTCAACGCGTGTGATTCACCTGCATGGGGAGCTCATGAAAGCGCGATCCACACTCGATCAATCCCTCGTCTATCCGCTCTCAGGGTGGGAACTGAAAGAAGGCGATCTTTGCGAACTTGGTTCACAGTTGCGTCCACACATTGTCTGGTTTGGCGAGGAGGTGGCGCTTATGCCTGTGGCCGAAAAAATTGTTTCCATCGCCGATGTTCTGATCGTCGTAGGCACTTCGCTGCAGGTGTATCCGGCTGCCGGTCTGGCCTTTCATGCCCCGAGCCACGCGCGCTGCATACTCGTTGATCCCAAGCCGCCGGGCGCCGGTGGGTTCACGGTTATCCCCAAGTCTGCCGGGGAGGGATTACCTGAGGTGGATGCGCTCCTTCGGGGATTAAGCGCAACCTGACCTCGCGAGCAGTTTCCAGACCTCCCAAAAGCCCGGTGCAAAATCCTGCGGTCGAGCGTTGAGCCATTCTTTGATCACCGGCAAAGGGAAAAACATGGCGTCCTCGATTTCGGCGGGCGGCAGGGTGAACGGCCCCTCATGCCTTGCGGTGTAGACTTCGACAAACTCTTCACCGGTGTTGAGGCAGGCCGCAATTTTTCCGATCCGTTGCAAAGGAGTGCGGATGCCCAATTCTTCCTCCGTTTCGCGCAGCGCCGCCCCTTCGTAGCCCTCGCCCGGTTCGAGATGACCTGCCGCACTCGAGTCCCACTTGAGCGGTTCTCTGTCTTTCCAAGCCGAACGTTTTTGCAGGAGTAGCTCTCCGGCTTTGTTGAACACGAGAATGTGTGCGGCGCGATGACGAAGCTGTCGAGCATGCACGACGGTGCGCAACTCGGATCCGATGACGGCATCCTTTTCATCGACCACATCGAACATTTCACCCTCATGTTGCGGGGGCGAGGACGCTGCCGGATCCAGTGTTCGGGCCAGATCAACCCAGTTGGCCACAGTGAGATCCTCCGCCCGCAGGGTGGTCGGTAGATTTTTATGGCCGCACCATTGTTCCCACAGCCTGCTATCGATCTGCAGCAGTGATCGCAGTTGTTTGCGGCGTTGACTAAATCCGCGTTGCACAAGTTCATCGAAAAATATCGCCTGCACGGGCGGAAATGCACGTGGTGGGAGTCTTTCAAGAACGACGAGCGCCGAATCCACACCGGGTTCCGGATAAAAAACCGAGGGAGGCAGCGAACGCTCGCGGCGCACGGACCACAGACGTTGGACTCGCACGGTCAGCGCGCTGTAGTCTTCGCCGTCAGGTCCTGCGGCTAAGCGGGCGGCAAACTCGTCCTGCACGGCAAAAGTCGCGCGAGTAATAGGCGAGCAAGGGCCGAGAAAATGGCGGATGATCGGAGATGTCGCGTAGTAAGGAAGGTTGCCGGCCAGCGGGAAGGGGCCTTTGGTCATCAGAGGCCGCCAGTCGAATTCCAAAGCATCGGTCCGGGTGATCTTGACGCGATCCGGGGGCAGGTCCCGCATCAACCAATCAGCCAGACGCGCATCTTTCTCGACCAAGAGAAGTTCATCACACCGCTCGAGCAGCGGGCGGGTGAGCGACCCGAGGCCGGGCCCGATTTCGAGGGCGAACGGGACGTGCCCGGGTAAGGCGCTGGCCGCGATGGAACGGGCGAGATTCTGATCGTGGAGAAAATTCTGTCCCAGGCTTTTGGCCGGGCGGAGCGAGAGCTCCTCAAGAGCGTTTCTGATATCGGTAAGTCGCACGCGGCCGGGGCAGGGTCAGGCGTCAAGAAGCTCGGGGTAACGCAGACGGGCGTGATCTCGTGAGAGCGTTTCGATTTCGGCGGCGTCCCCCATTTCACGCGCGCGCGCCGCCAGGTCCCGGCACTCTCCCAAGTCGAGGCTGATGACCGCTTTTTTTACCCGTGGAACCGAGCTTATCCCCACACTGAGTTCATCGATGCCGAGGCCCAAGAGGAGAGGGGTAAGGTGTATCTCCGAAGCCATCTCGCCGCAGACACCGACCCAAATGCCTTGTTCATGCGCGGCCTCGGCCGCCATGGCAATAAGGCGCAGGACCGAGGGATGGGCCGGTTGATACAGGCGGGCGATGCGTTCGTTGCCGCGATCCACGGCCATCGTGTATTGCACCAAGTCATTCGTGCCGATACTGAAAAATTTCACCTCTTTGGCTAGGTGGTGGGCGATCAAGGCGGCGGATGGCACTTCGATCATGGTGCCGGTCTCGAGTTCGCCATCAAAGGCCGTGCCTTCGCGAGCGAGTTCGCTTTTGCATTCTTCGAGAATGGCGTTGGCCCGGCGTATTTCATCCACGCACGAAACCATCGGGTACATCAGCTTCACGCGACCGTGTGCGGATGCCCGGAGGATAGCCCTGAGCTGGGTCTTGAACATCTCGGGTTGGTCGAGACACAAGCGGATGGCGCGGCAGCCGAGGAAGGGGTTTGGTTCATCGGGCATGTCGGGCAGGTGCATCAGTTTGTCGCCCCCGACATCCAAAGTGCGGATGATCACCCCGTGCGGCGCGCATTTTTCGACAACGAGCTTGTAGGACTCGTATTGCTCATCCTCGCTCGGCGGCGTGGATTTGTTGATGAAAAGAAACTCGGTGCGGAAGAGTCCGACGCCCTCGGCTCCCGACTCGGCCACATGGTCGATCTCCGAGGGGAGTTCGATGTTTGCGGAGAGAACGATGTGCCGGCCGTCGCGGGTGTCCGAGCTGACGCCACGGATATTTTCGAGCTGGTGCTCAACTTCGATTTTGCGCTGCTCGATTCGTCCGTAGTTGACGCGGGTTTCGCCGCTGGGATTGACAATCAACCGGCCGGAGTAGCCGTCGAGCAGAACGGCATCTCCGGTCGTAAGTTTGGAGCAGATGCCGGGGAGAGCGACGATGGCGGGAATCCCGAGGGAACGCGCCATGATCGCGCTATGCGAAGTGCGGCTGCCTTGCTCGGTCACAAATCCCCTGACCAGTTGGCGGTTGATCAGAGCGGTGTCCGAGGGCGTGAGATTCGAAGCAACGATGATGTGCGGTCGGTCGAGTTTGTGAAGGTCGTCGCGGGATTTTCCGAGGAGGTGACGAATGATGCGGCGGGTCACGTCTTCCACATCCACCACGCGCTCTTGCAGGTAAGGGTCATCGATGGCGGAAAGCGTGCGGCAGTATTTTTCGGCGACCTGATGGAAAACAAATTCGATATTGTGCAGATCCCGTTCCAGACCCCGCAGCGCTTCATCGATCAGCGTGCGGTCCTCCACTACGAGAAGATGCGCGTCAAAAATACTGGCGTCTTCGGTGCCGATGGCCCCGGCGATTTTTTGTTGGATGTCGAGCAGCTCTTGCCGCGTGGCAATCAGAGCGCTCTCGAAACGGGCAATCTCCCCGGGAATGTCATCAGCTGTGATGTCGCGAAGAGGAATCTCTTCTTCGTTCTGCCAATGGACCACAACCTCGCCCTCGGCGATCCCGGGAGACACGCCGAGTCCTTGCCAACCGGCTTCTTTTTGCGAGGAGGAACCCATTCCTGTCGGATTTAACCCGACCGTGAACCGGGTGCAAAGCCTCAATGGACCCGGGAGTTCACCCCAGATGGAGAAAGGTTTTCCCGTGAACCTTTATGAATCGGAACCGTCGGCGGGAGGTTCGCCATCCGTGGCGTCGAGAATGCGACCGAGAGCTTCGTAAAAATCGTCAAGCGCCTCGTCGGGCACCATGATGGTATCGCGGCGTCCATTCACGTCTTCGGTGATTTTCAGCACACGGCCGCGGTTGTTTTCCTTGAAATCGAGGAAAAAGATTTTTCTTCCGGCCACAATTTTCTCCGAGGCCAACACGTTGTCCGGGCTGCGCGAATAGTCGTCCTTCATTCCTTCACTCCTTGCGTCTCGCTAAGACCAATAATGAAGCGGCGGGAACGGCGAGCAAGGAGAAAAAGTTCAATGCCATGGAAATGCCGTGCCACTTGGCGAAGCCGGGCGAGCCCGGCGCGTGCCCGGCGATGGCGGGTTGGATGAAAAGCGGGATGGCGGCGAGTGCGACCAAGGCGAGGATTTGCAAGCCCAACGCCCAGCGGTGACGGCGTGACCGGCCGAGTTTGCGCCATAGCAGCAAGGTCGCAAGAACTCCGAGGACAATCACCACGGTGAAGTAGGTCGGGAACAGCGCGGTGGTCACCTCTCCGGCGCGGGCGCGCGTAAAGACCGCGAACAGCGTCCGGGCGACTCCGAAGGTGAAAAACCACAGGACGGCCACCCAGGCGCCGACGAGCCATGCGTAAAGCTTCATGAGCGCAGGCCTACGGCTTTTTCCACACGGGCCATGACGTCGTCCGCCAGCGCGTTCGCGTGCTCTGCGCCGCGGTGCAGGACGTCATCGACGAGGCCGGGATCGGCGGCGAGTTGGGCGCGCTTTTGGCGCATCGGCGCAAAGTACTCCCAGACGGTGCCAAAGAGTTGTTTTTTGAAGTCGCCGTAGCCGGTTCCGCCGGCCCGGAATTTTTCCGCCATGGCGGCGGCTTCCTCCGCGGAGGCCAAGAGCTTGAAGAGTTGGTAGATGGAATTGGTTTCAGGGTCTTTCGACGCCTCGACGGGTGTCGAATCGGTGACGATGCCCATGATTTTCTTCTTCATGGTTTTTTCTTCGGCGAAAATCTCGATGGTGTTCCCGTAACTTTTGCTCATCTTGGCCCCGTCTGTGCCGGGCACGGTGGCGGCGTCTTCACGGATGCTCGGCTCGGGAAGTTTGAAAACCGGACCGAAAATTTCATTCATCTTCACAGCGATGTCCCGCGTGACCTCCAAGTGCTGTTTTTGGTCCTTGCCCACCGGCACGACGTCGCTGTCGTAGAGCAAGATGTCTGCGGCCATCAGAACCGGGTAGGAAAACAACGCATGCGACGCGGGAATGCCGCGCGCAATTTTGTCTTTGTACGAATGACAACGCTCAAGAAGTCCCATGGGTGTGACCGTGCTGAGGATCCAGGAAAGCAGCGGGATTTTGGTGATGTCTGATTGCCGGAAGAGGCAAGCTTTGGCCGGATCGAGACCGCAGGCGAGAAAGTCGAGCGCAACATCGCGCGAGTATCGGCGGAGAGCTTCTGCATCGTGCAAGGTTGTCAGCGCGTGCAAATCGGCGATGAAGTAGAGGGCTTCGCCCTGGTCCTGCAACTCGACGGCTGGACGCATCATGCCGAGGTAATTGCCCAAATGGAGCGAGCCGGACGGCTGGATGCCGGAAAGAATGCGTTTCATGTGAGGGGCAATCTAACGGGTAACGTGCGCAGGACGGAAGCGATTTGCGGGCTGGCGGATCAATCGACCATGCCGGCATTCATGGGAGTGGATCGGCCATGAGCCAACGCTTGTTTGGTGCGCGCGTTGCAGCCGGCCTAAGGTATTCAATAAACGTAAAATTCCGGCAGCGGAAACGCATTGCGAATCAGCGTTATTTCCGCGTGCTTGCGGTCGGTGGCCAACACCTCGACGATATCAAAACGGAAGCGGATATCGGGGTAATTGAGCAGGCGCAGCCAAGCCATCGCCCCGCGGGCGACCAAGCGTTGCTTTTCATAATCGACGGCCTCGGCCGGGCGTCCGCGCTCTTCGGTGGCGCGGGTTTTTACTTCGACAAAGACCAGCGTGTTTGCCGGTTTGTCGCGGCAGACGAGATCGACTTCTCCTCCGCCGGGTGCGCGGAAGTTGCGGTAAAGGATGCGGAAACCGTGGCGGCGCAGGTAGGTTTCGGCGGTGCGCTCGCCCCAAGCGCCGAAAGTGATGTGTTCAGCCGGCGGCTTGGCCGTTTTTTTCGGCGAGCGCCACCGGGGCAAAAGATCGGCGATGGATGGGACAAGGGCCATGGCGTTGCAACGCTTCGAGGTGCTTACGCACACCATAGCCTTTGTGGCGGGCAAAGCCATACTCGGGAAATTGCTCGTCCAAATCTTTCATCATCCGGTCGCGGGTGACTTTGGCGATTATGCTGGCGGCCGCTATGCTGAGGCTCAGGGCGTCGCCGCCGACCAACGCGGTGTGGGAAACCGGCAATCCGCCAACGGGCAAGCCGTCCACCAAGGCATGCTGCGGTTTCAGTGGCAGGGCTTCCAGGGCTCGAGCCATGGCGAGATGCGTGGCGCGGAGGATATTGAGGCGGTCAATTTCCGCTACGTCCGCCGTGCCGGTCGCCCAGATGACACGAGTGTCGGTGGCCAGCAACGCAAAGAGCTTTTCGCGTCTTCCGGCGGAGAGTTTCTTGGAGTCATCGAGTGCGGTTAGGCTGTAATTTTCTGGCAGGATCACGGCAGCGGCCACCACGGGTCCGGCCAGCGGTCCGCGCCCGGCCTCGTCAAGTCCGGCGACCGAAAAAAACCCGCGAGCACGAAGAGCGCACTCGCGGGTGAGATCACAGGCCATAGGATGGCCCGGTAAATATCAAGCAGCAGCCGCGGTGGCGCGGGCTTTTTCCTTCACCGTGGTGGCGGATTTGCCTTTTCGACCGCGCAGGTAGTTGAGCTTGGCCCGGCGGACGGAACCTCTCTTTTCCACCTCTATCTTGGCAATGCGGGGCGAGTGCAGTGGAAACACGCGCTCTACGCCCTCACCGTAGGAGACGCGGCGGACCGTGAAATTTTCATTGATCCCGGTGCCCTTGCGTCCGATCACGATGCCGGCATAGATCTGAATACGCTCTTTTTCGCCTTCGATCACGCGGGTGTGGACTTTGATGCTGTCTCCCACCGCAAAAGGTGTGATGTCTTTCTTGATCTGCTCGGCTTCGATTTTTTCCAAAATGTTCATAATCTCGTTCCTTTACCCAAAAAAATT
>JBIJDZ010000018.1:0-31139 GCA_044343805.1 Chthoniobacterales bacterium
AGCGCGGTGGCCATGATGGTCAATGACCCAGCCTCCTCGGTGTTGCGGGCCGCGGCAAAGAGCTTGCGCGGTATCTCCAGCGCGCGCGAATCGACGCCGCCGCTCATGGTGCGTCCGCCACCACCGGACGCGTTGTTAAAGGCCCGGCCGATACGCGTGAGCGAATCCATCAACACAAAGACATCCTTGCCCATTTCAACCAGCCGCTTGGCACGTTCGATGGCCAGAATGGCAATACGGGTGTGGCTTTTGATATCGCTGTCGTTCGAACTGGCCATCAATTCCGCCGTCGGCACCGTGCGCCGGATCTCGGTCACTTCTTCCGGACGCTCGTCCACGAGAAGGATGATGAGCTTCATTTCGGGATGGTTTTTCACCACGGCCTCGGCGATGTGCTGCAGGAGGGTCGTCTTGCCCGTGCGCGGCGGAGCCACGATGAGCCCGCGCTGGCCCTTGCCGACCGGCGTCATCAGATCCATCACGCGCGTAGTATAGCGCTCGGGCACCGTTTCCAGGCCGATGCGGGAGTTGGGGTTGATCGTCGTCAACTCCTCGAACATCGGAATGTTCGTGTATTTTTCCGGATCTTCTCCCTCGATCTCGGTGCAGCGGAAAAGCTGCGGACCGCGGCTTCCCTTGCGGATTTCGCCTTTGATCCAGACACCGTCGCGCAGGTTGTAACGCCGCACGACCTCGGGGGTGACGAAAATATCGTTGTTCGACTGCGTGAAATTGCGCTTCGGGTTGCGGAGGAAGCCGAAACCTTTGCCGCTCACTTCGACCACACCCTCGGCATAGACCGGTTCGCCCTGTGGCTCCTCCTCCACGGGTACACCTGCATCGGCCGGACCGTCCACGCCGTCCCGTGGCGCCCCTTGCTCCTGGCGATCCCCGTCGCGGAAACGGCGCGGGCGCCGTTGGCGGAAGTTGCGGTAACGTCCGCGACGACCCTCGCGGGGAGCCCCACCCTCGGCGGCAGCATCTGATGCCGGCAAAGCCGCCTCCGGTTCGTGGGCGGGCAAGGCCGGCTCGGGCTTGTGCTCGGGCAGGGCCGGCTCGCGTTCGTGGACCGGCAAGGCCGGGGCTTGTTTTTTAGGGGATTTCGTTTCGTCCATGGTCATCGGGTTGGTCAATCAGTTCTGGCCGGAGAGTCGTTCGAGCAACTCCGGCGGGAGATCAAAGTTGGAATAGACGTTGAGCACGTCATTGTTGTCGTCCAGAGCGTCATGCAGGCGCAGGACTTGGGCGGCGGTCGTTTCGTCGTTCACGGAGACGGTCGTCCGCGGAACATAAATCAATTTTTGCGATCCGACAGGAATCGCAGCCGAGCGCAGGGCTTCAGCTACCGCGGCCAGCCGGTCGGGCGCGGTGGTGACGATGTGAGGTTGGCCTGGCTCGCTGCTCAATTCGTCAGCTTCCGCTGCCAGCACGACCTCGAGCAGACGGTCGGTCCCGGAGGCTTTTTCCGGCACGCTGACCTCGCCTATGCGTTGGAACAAATAAGCCACGCTGCCAGCACCGCCAAGATGTCCGCCGTTTTTGGAAAAGATCAGGCGCATATCCGCCGCCGTGCGGTTGCGGTTGTCGGTAGCTGCTTCGATCAAGACAGCAACGCCAGCCGTGGCGTAACCCTCGTAAGTCACCTCTTCCAAGGCCGCCTCGCCGGTTTCGCCGCAGCCGCGCTTGATCGCGCGCTCGATATTGTCGTTGGGCATATTTTGGGTGCGCGCAGACGTAATCGCTGACCGCAGCCGGACATTGGAGTCCGGATCCGGACCCCCCAGCTTCGCGGCAACGGCGATCTCTTTCGCAAGTTTGGAGAAAAGTTTTCCCCGCTTTGCGTCGATCGCGCCCTTGATGCGCTTAACTTTGGACCACTTGTTGTGACCGGCCATGAAGTACCCCGAACCTGCGTCCGAGCTCCCGGTAATGAGAATACGTGTGCGTTTGTTGTTCTTTGGAGGATTGCGCGCCGGGCTTGGGCAAACATCTGCCGGCCTCGCCTCGAAAAGGGAGCACGACGGGCGGCGCGAACAATCGGAACGTTCTAATAAGACTACGGCCGGGAATCCATGTCAACCGGCAATTAGGAAAAAATCCCGCCGGCTCCGCGCATGGATCCCTATCCCGCCGTCTTGGAAGAGGCACGTTTGCGGGCCGTCGCGTCGAGAATCTTCTTCCTCAAGCGCAGGGACTTGGGCGTAACCTCGACGTATTCGTCGGGCGCGATGTATTCGAGTGAACGCTCGAGGGTCATCTGGAGCGGCGGAGCCAACTGGATCCCTTTGCCGTCACCCTGACTGCGCATGTTGGTGAGCTTTTTCGCTTTGCATGGGTTCACCGGCAAGTCGTCCGGACGCGCGTTCTCGCCGACAATCATGCCCTCGTAGATTTCTTCCTGCGGCCCGATGAAGAGACGTCCGCGCTCCTGGATGGTATCGAGTGCGTAAGCCATGCTCGTGCCCCCCTCCATCGAAATGAGCACACCCTTGCCGCGGCTCGGGATCTCGCCTTTGTGCGGTCCATATTCCTTGAACAGATGGCTCATCGTGCCAAGGCCCTTGGTCGCATTGACCAGGTCGGTCTCCAGTCCGATGATGCCCCGCGTCGGGATCATCGCCTCCACCAGCACGCTATGCGGATGGTGTTCCATATTGGCGATGTCCGCCTTTCGCGCGGCGAGTGACTGCAGGATGTCGCCGAGATTCTCGGGCGGCACATCGACGTAGAGCGTCTCCATCGGCTCGAGCAGGGAACCGTCGTCGGCACGCTGGAAAATGACTTCCGGGCGCGAAACAAGCAGCTCAAACCCCTCGCGCCGCATCTGCTCGACGAGGATGGCGATCTGCATTTCGCCGCGGGCCTTCAATTCGAATTGCCCGGCCGTCTCCGTCTCGGACACCTGCAGCGAAACATTCGTGCGCGTCTCGCGAATGAGGCGGTCTTTGATCTGGCGGGCGGTCAGTAGTTTCCCCTCGCGTCCGGCCAAAGGTGAATCATTCACGCAAAGGCGCATGCTGATTGTCGGCGGGTCGATCTGGATGAAAGGAAGCGCCTCGCGTTCCTCGTTGTCGACCAGCGTCTCGCCGATGAAAACGTCCTCGAAACCGGCCAAACCGATGATGTCACCTTCCGAGGCGGACTCGATTTTGACTTTCTCCAGGCCTTGGTGCCCGAAAATGGCCGTCACATTCGCCCGCTCCTTGCGGCCGTCGGCATGGATGCAAACGATCGACTGCCCGACCTTCACCGAGCCGCTGATCACGCGGCCGTAGGCGATCCGGCCGAGGTAGTCGCTGTAGTCGAGGTTCGACACGAGCATCTGGAAATAATCGACCTCCGACTTCTTCGGCGCCGGAATATGCCACGCGATGGCTTCGTAAAGCGGCAGCAGCGTATCGCTGGGGTCCACCAGCTCGCGTTTGGCGAAACCCGCCTTGGCGCTGGCATAAATGTGCGGGAAGTCGAGCTGCTCGTCGGTCGCGTTGAGCTCCAAAAACAACTCGAAAACCATGTCGAGAACCTTGTGCGGACGCGCGTTATCGCGGTCGATCTTGTTGATGACCACGACAGGCTTGAGGCCGTTCTCCATCGCCTTGCGCAGCACAAACTTCGTCTGTGCCTGCGGCCCATCGTAAGCGTCCACCACCAACAGCACACCGTCCACCATCTTCATGATCCGCTCGACCTCGCCGCCGAAGTCGGCGTGACCCGGCGTGTCGACGATGTTGATCTGGTATTTGTCCCACTTGAGCGACGCATTCTTCGCCCGAATGGTGATCCCTTTCTCCTTCTCCAGATCCATCGAGTCCATGACGCGCTCCTCGAGTTTCTCATGGGCTTGGAAAGTGCCGGATTGACGCAGGAGCTGGTCGACGAGAGTGGTTTTGCCATGGTCGACGTGGGCGATAATGGCGACGTTGCGGATGTTTTCCATAAATGATTCGAAAAAGAGGGCGGACTATGCGGACGGGGAAGGGATGTGTCAACCGTGCGGCCAATTCACACCCCGTCGAGGACGACCAATCCCATCGACCGATAGGGGGACGATCACCAAAAGCTTTGCGGCACTTCTATCTGATCCCCGGGCAAAAGAATGATATCGTTGGCCGGATTGTTGCGCACCGCTTTGATGTCAACAACCCTCACTTGTCCACCCCGCATCAAGCGCACCTTGCGCTGGTCGGCATAATCGGTAAAGCCACCCGACGCACTGATGGCTCCGAGCAAAGTCAAATCGGAGGTGTAGGGCACGCGTTGCGGCGAACGGACATCTCCGCTCACGTTGACAAACCGCATAGTGGTCGGAACCGTCACCGTGATCGTGGGATTGGTGTAAATCTCGCTGCTTTTGTAAGCCGCTTCCACCGACCGTTGCAGCGATGCTTGGTTCAGGCCGGCGGCACGCACCTTGCCGATGTGCGGAAGATTCACATACCCCTCTCCATCCACCGTGTAGGAGCCCGTGACAACCGAAATCTCCTCGCTTGGTACCCCGCCAATGCGCAGTTCGATCATGTCACCCACCCGGAAGGCGGCTTCGGAAGCCGTGGCCTCGGGTTGGACAGCAAGCAAACCAATCGCCAAGGCGGCAGCAATAAATGGGCGCGGGGCAAGCATATCAATACTCGTCTTCTTGTGTGACTTTGGCCGTACGGCGCGAGCGCCCCGCCGCGGGTGCAAGCGACTTCGAAGAATGGACGTTCGCAGTGGCGGCATCCGGATGCCGGGCCGCGTAATAATAGTTATAATAGTTCGTGTAGTATTCGTAATACTGGTCGTGACGCACATCGACGTTGTTGAGGACAACTCCGAGGATGTTGCCGCCCACGTTGACCACAGCCTGCTTGACCCTCATGAGCATGGAGCGCGGGAATCGGCGGTGCTGCACGACCACAACCGTAAGATCAAGAGCCCGCACCAGCACCGAAGCATCGCTCACGCCGAGGATCGGCGGGGAGTCGAAAAAGGCGACATCGTATTGACTCTTAACCTGACCGATAAGATCCATCATGCGCTGGGAGTTCAAGACGCCGACGGCATCGTAAGGAAGTTTGCCACTGGGAATAACCGAAAGATTGGGCGTGCCGGATGGAACGATCACATCTTCGAGATCGATATCCGTGGTCAGAAAATCGGTGAGACCGTAGGAATTATCTATGTCAAAGAACCGGTGCTGCGTGGGTCGCCGCAGATCCGCGTCTACGATCAAGGTATTGTAGCCGCCTTGGGCAAAAGTGAACGCGAGGTTGGCCAGCGTGGTCGATTTACCTTCGCCGGCGCCACCACTGACGAAGGTTAAGGTGTTCATCTCGGGCGATTGCCGGTTGAATTCGACGTTGGTCCGCATGATCCGGTAAGCCTCGGCGTCAGCCGTGGCATGGGGGTCGCGCAGCAGCAAAGAAATATTTTTGGGAACGACCGCCAAGACCGGAACTTGGAGAAAGTTTTCCACGTCCTCCATCGTCTTCACACTGGTGTCGAGATACTCGAGAAAGAAAGCCAAGCCAACGCCGACAATCAACCCGACGACCACGGCCAACAACATGTTGAGCATTACTTTCGGTTTGGAGGGCCCGGCCGCCGGCTCGGCCCGTTCCCAGATTCGGGCTGGGCTCATCGGCATACTGCGCTGCATGGTCTCGGTGGACAAACGCAGTTCGGCCGATTCCAGGACTTTCTTGGCTTGGATGTATTGGTTTTTGGCCCGCGCATATTCCGCGCCGCGGGTTTTCGATTCGCGCTGATTGGACCGGGCTTTTTCCAGCTCATCCTCCTGCGCGGCGAGGGATCGCTCGGTGATCTCGAGGTTGGCCGCCAAGGTACGGCGAATGCTGTTGATCTGTCCGGACAACTGCTGTTCGTAAGTCGCTTTTTTGGCCTGCAACGAAAGAATGGTCGGATGGCGGCGACCGAGACCTGATTGCAAGGCGCGCGCCAGTTCCGAGCTTATCTCCTGATATTGCGGCAGCACTTGAGTGATCGTCTGGTCTTGGATCTCCAAGGTCGGTAATGACCGCATCAACTCATCGCCGGTCAATTTTTCGATCTCGTTGTATTTGGTGCGCAGGTTGGCCGCGCGCAGGCGGGCCTCGTTGACCGTGGCCTCTTGGTTGATCAACACCGTCTGTTGGGCATGCATCGGATCCTCCATGCTGTCCGGGTTGAGATCCGTGATGCCGAGTTCCGTGCGCAGGCGGCTCATCTCTTCGCTGGCTTCCTGAACTTTTTTGCGCTGTTTGCTCACCTCGTCCTCCAGTGTCGCCAGAGAGCGGGAAAGAATCTTCTGCTGCTCGTCGATGCGCTTGCGCTGATACTCCTGCGCGATAGTGTTGGCCAAGTCGGAGGCTTCCTGCGGGTTTGTGCTTTCGACGCTGATCTGCAGCAAGTTGGTGTTTCGCACCTCACGCACGTCGATCATACCGCGCAATTTGAAATAAGCCTGCTCCCTGGTCCGCACTCCGTAGGTTTCGCCCCACTTTTGCAGGAGGTTCATCGAATCGATAACCGGATAAAGCATCTCCTTGCGCTGGATGATCTGGAATTGCGTAGTGGCAAAACGCGGGTCCATCCCCATTCCTTGGTAGCCATCGCCGAAGATGCGGATCTTTTGGTCGTTTTGCTCGACTTCGATGATCACATGCGACTGGTATTGCCGCGGCATGAAATACGTCGTAACTCCGGCCGTGACGACAACCAGGAGGAAAGCCAAAATAATGATCGGTAGGCGCAGTCTTATAACGCGCCAATAATCAAGGAAATGCAGTTTGGCTTCCTGCATCGTAGAGGGATCGCGGTCAGTCATTTGATTTAGAGGCGATGGAACAATTTAGCAGTGTTGCTCTTTCCCGCAAGGCCTCAATCTCCAGCATCCTGTAACAAAAAAGCCTTAAAAGCAATCGCGCCCCGGACAAGTTTCCGAGGCTTAAATTTTTAAATGACCAGTCAGCGCCTTTCTCTGACCGCCGCTCTCATGGTTATCCTGCTCATGGGTCACATGTCACATATATACAGGCTGGGGACTTTTCTTGGTGCACTTCCATGCGTCCCCCGTTTCCAAAGCGCTCGCTTCCATGAGACGCCAAGGCGGCATCGACATTGCCACCAACCTCAACGGGGCGAGCAAAGCGATATAGCCCGCGGACAGCGCGGTGGTGGGTGGATCGACCGCAACTACAGACGAAAGCCGTGAAGGTCCTCCAAGCAGACGGCCGTGACCCATCGCGGAACCAACGTCGAGCACATTCATCACCCTCGACACGGGTCGAGTCATTTGTTTTCTTACCTTTGATGAAGATCCCCCTCGTCCTCCTCGCCCTCTTTCTCACACTCTCCGCCGGCCGAACCCAGCAAGATCTTCCCAACATCAACGCCGACCAGATGCTGCGCTCCATCGAACAATTCGAGCAGATGCAGAAAGAGGCTGTCCACAACGCCAAGGCTTCCGCCCTCAACACCCTCCAACCCGGCACCACCGGCGGCGAGGCCGCTTCTCGGATCTACGAAGAAGCCATCAAAGCTACCCAATTCAGCAGTCGCGATGACACCGCCAAAGACTTCGCCGACTGGAAAAAGAAAAAAGCCGAACTCCTGGGATCCCGCGAAATGCAGGACGCCCTGCAACTCCACCTCCGGTACCTCATCCTCAGCATCCAACGGTCTGATGCCGACAAAGACGCCGAGTTTTCCACTCCATCCTGGGCGTATGCCCAAGATCTCGCCGCAACACTAACCCGCTGGAACAAAATCGACAAAGTTCCCAGTGAAGCCCGCGATATTCTCAACAAGCCGGTCAACCAGAGCATTTTCACCCAATGGCTTTCCCTCAGCCCGTGGCTTCCACAAAGCGATTGGGAATCAAGCAGCGGCAACCTCGACGGCATCCTCGACAAAAACATCCGTCCGACATGGCGCCAGTCCGGAAACCCGCAACTACTCGCCACTTGGGACTTCCAGATAAAGTTCCATGCCGACCAAATCACCAACGACGGCTCCAACCATCAGGCAGCCCAATTCAATACCACACGCCGACCGCAAATGCTCTTCAGCCGGGCCGAGGACTTGAATGCCCTTGGTCAACGTAACCGTGCCGCCTCCGAAATCTTCACAATCGTGAAAGATAACCCCACCCACCCCGACTTCGGCAAATGGGTTGGACAACTCCGAGACCTTCTGAAAAAACCCCTTCCCGATTCTGCCCCCGAGCAGACTTCGGCAACTGCTCCGTAATAGTCATCCGAGAGACAACAAACTTCCGCTTTCCTCTGCAGCGGAAAAAGCCGGCAGTCGGGCTCGAACCGACGACCTGCTGATTACAAATCAGCTGCTCTACCAACTGAGCTATGCCGGCGAAAGTGGCCCTAAGAAAAAGCGGCGTCGACGCGGTGTCAAGGAACGAGAATGGCGGGCGTGTTTTTGAAACCTTTGGCTGTGAAGACACTACCTTCGGAGGCAGAGATTTTGAGGTAGCCCAGCGGCTTCTCTTTGCTGTCGTAGCACCAGATTTCCCAGACTGGGACAGAGGCTTTGCCCTGCTGGCTCAGCGCAAAGCTCACGCTGTCCAATTCTTTGTTGTTGGCGATGCAATAGGCCTCGGCGATTTGGTAAGCTCGGGGTGAATCAATCTTTACGCGGTTGGGATCGATGGGTGTGCGGCTGCGGAGATAGGCGGCGGGATTGAATGAAGTTTCGTCGCGTTTGATCTCGCCATCCGAGATGGCAACGCTGCGAACGGGACTATTCATCGTGTCCCTATAGGTCATGACATACCACGTTTCCGGGTCGGGGTCGGCATTGTCGGCGGAGATCCGCACGACATTCTGGACATAGTTGTCGGGCAGGATGGAGAGGGCTGCCATGGCGCTGCGGCCGGTTTGGCCGCCATCAAACTGCGCAAAAGCGACCAACGGTAAGAACAAGAAGGGCAACAGGAACATTTTCATCGTATCTAGTCTCACCGTAAAGTTCGCAGATCAGCAAACTTTTTAACCGCTCCGATTGACCTTGCCGTCGTTCGCAAGCATCCTTGCCCGCTGTGAATCACGCGGCATCACGTCTGGTATTGCATAAATTCGACGAGGCGCGCGTGCGTGCAGCGGCCGAGGAGTTGCGCGGCGAACTTGGAAATGCGCCAACCGCAGCCTTGGCTTTTGTCTCTACCGACTACGTGGAGCACCTGGCCGACTTCCAAGAGATCGTCGCAGTGCACGGTCATGCCGCTACGCTGGCGGGCTGCACAGGATCGGGTCTTATCGGAACGGCCCGCGAGGCGGAGAGCGTTTCGGGCTTTTCGCTGCTTTTCCTACATATGCCTCAGACCCGCGTGCAGGCCGTGCAGCTATCGCAATCCCAGGTGGAGACATCGCGCGGCGATAGCTTCTGGCACGAGGCGGCTGGATCACAGAACGATCCCGATGCTTGCTGGCTGGCTTTGACCAATCCCTTCCAATTCGACGCCAACACCTGGTTGCAGGAATGGAACAGCGCGTTTCCCTCGATGAATTGCGTGGGCGGGCTGGCCAGCAGCTCGCGCGGCCACGAAAACGTGACGGTCTTCGGACCGCACATCGGACAAACGGCGGATGCGCTTGCCCTCCGGTTCGAGGGTGCGCGTGTGGCGACGGTGGTGAGCCAGGGATGCCGGCCGATCGGCGAGGCGCTTCCCATCACGCAGGTGGACGACCATTTGCTCATCGAACTTGGTTCACGTCCTGCCTACCAAGTGCTCGAGGAAGCTTACAACAGGCTGCCTGACCGGGCGAAAAAGACCGCCCGAGGCAACATCTTTGCCGGTCTTGCCATCGATGAATACAAAGAGCGATTCGGGAGCGGCGACTTTCTGGTGCGCAACATCCTCGGCGCCGACCCAGCTACCGGCGCGGTCGTGGTCGGGGCGCATCCACGCAACGGCCAAACGCTTCAATACCTGCTGCGCGACGCAGACACCGCTCACGAAGAACTGACCACACTTCTCCGGCCTTTTGCCGAGTCGGCGGAGAAACCGGTTGCCAGCCTTGTCTTCAGCTGCACCGGGCGCGGCGAGTCATTATTCGGTGCTCAGGACCACGATGCACGGACACTTGCCGAGAACATCGGGGCGGTGCCATCGGCGGGCTTTTTCTGTTTCGGCGAAATCGGACCGGTCGGAGGGCGCAATTTCCAGCATGGCTACACCGCCTCGATCGGGCTGATTTATTGACCCGGCCCCAGCGGGATTTCCTGGATCACAAAAACTTACCGGGATTGAGTAAGTCTCTCGGGTCGAGAGCTGCTTTGATACGGCGATGCAAGGTGTCGGCCCCGGAATTGATGGCCTGAGGCCACCAGCGTTTCTTGGCCAACCCGACCCCATGCTCTCCCGTGATCGTGCCGCCCATGGCCAAAACACCGAGAAAAAGCGCATCGAGAGCCTTCTCCATGCGGTCGGCGATGACGGGGTCATCCGGATTTTGTACCATGAGATTGACGTGGATGTTGCCATCGCCGGCATGGCCGAAGCAGGCCAAAGGCACGTTGTATTCCCGCCCGAGCCTTGCGCCGAACTCGACAAGCTCCACAAGTTGGCCTCGGGGCACCACGATGTCCTCGTTGAGTTTTTTCAGACCAGTGGCTTTAAGCGAAGCCGAGAAGCCGCGCCGGAGGTCCCAGAGACGCTCGCACCCCTCTTCACTGGTGGCGCTTTCCACGGCGAGGGCTCCGGATTTTTCGAGCAAGCCGGACAGCAACCGCGCTTCGATACCCACGCATTCAGCTTGTCCGTCCGTCTCAACCAGAAGATGCGCTTCGCCCTGAGGAATCGCCATATCGCTTTGGGCATTCGCGCGGGCAGCTTCCAGCGTGAAGCGGTCGGCGATTTCCACCGCGGAAGGTAAATGCCCATGCGAGAAAATCGCCTGCACGGCCGCTGCGGCAGTCGGCATGTCGAGGAAACTGGCGGAAAGCACCGCGCGGGCGGGAGGAAGAGGCAGCAAACGCAACGTGGCCTCGGTCACGATACCGAGCATACCCTCCGAGCCGGTGAAGAGACCGACCAGATCGAAGCCGGTTTTATTTTTGTGCGTGCGGCCACCGAGACGCGCGATGGTGCCGTCGGCCAGGACGACTTCGAGACCGAGCACATAATTGCGCGTGACGCCATATTTGAGGCAACGCGGACCACCGGCGTTAGTGGCGATGTTCCCGCCGAGACTGCAATCTTTGAGGCTGGCCGGGTCAGGCGGATAAAAAAGCCCCTGCTCCCGCGCGGCAGCCTGCAGCCGCCCGGTAATCACCCCCGGCTCGACTACGGCGACGAAATCCGCTGCGTTGATTTCTTTGATTCGGCTCATGCGTTCCATGGCCAGCGCAATACCGCCCCGCACGGGCACGCATCCGCCCACATAGCCGTGGCCAGACCCGCGGGTGGTCAGCGGAATGTTTTCCCGCGACGCGATCCTCATCACGGCGGAGACAGCCTCGGTGGAACGGGCAAAAACAACAACTTCCGGCACGGTACGGGCAAACCACTTGTCGCCCGCGGCCGCCTCGCGCGCCGCCTGGTCGGTGCGCACGGCGTCGATGCCGGCAACCCGCCGCAGCTCATCGAGGATGGGCGCGTCCATGCGCGCTTACATTCCCATGATCTCGTAGCCGCCGTCCACGTAGATCACTTGGCCGGTGATCGAGGCCGCGCCATCGCTGGCGAGGAAGGTGCCGGTAGCGCCGAGTTCTGACGTCTCGCAACTGCGCTTGAGCGGGGCGTGCTCCTCGTAAACTTTGAGCATGGAGGAAAAGCCGGCAATGCCGCGGGCGGCCAGCGTTTGCACGGGGCCGGCGCTGATGCAGTTGACGCGGATTTTTTTGGCCCCGAGGTCGTAAGCGAGATAGCGGGTGGAAGATTCTAGGGCGGCTTTGGCCACGCCCATCACATTGTAATGCGGTACGACTTTCACGCTGCCGAGGTAACTCATAGCCACAATGCTGCCACCATTGCTCATCATGGAAGCAGCGGCCCGGGAGAGCGCGACCAGCGAGTAGGCACTGATGTCCAGCGCAGTCGTGAAGGCCGATCGTGATGTGGAGACGAAATCACCTTCGAGCGCTTCTTTCGGCGCGAAGGCGACGGAATGAAGCAGCAGATCCAAGCGGTCGGTATGGCCGCGCACTTTTTCGAAAAAAGCGGCGATTTCTTCGTCCTTGGAAACATCGCAGGGATAGAGGGCGGTGTCCGCACCGAACTCGCTCACAAGTTCCTCGACATTCTCTTTGAGGCGCTCGCCTTGGTAGTTGAAGATGAGCTTGGCGCCCGCTTCTTTCCATGCCCGGGCGATGGCCCACGCAATGCTCCGTTTGTTGGCGACGCCGAAAACCACGCCAATTTTACCCGACAAGATACCTTCGCTCATAATTAGGCCTTTATCGTCGATCGGCGGCAGGGACGTCAATGCCCCGTTGGCCCGCTATTTGGCGTAGCACTTCGTGCCCCATCCGCACGGACCATAACACTCGGGGCGTGAGAAGCTGTGGACGGTGGGTGCTGGCGGCACGTCGCCCGGCTCGAGTTTCACGCTTTTGAGCGTGTCATCGAGGCGGTTGAGTGTCTCGTCGAGGAGTTCCCAAGGGACATTGAGCGCGGGCTCGATGCGAATGCTTTCGGCGCTGATAAGCGTGCCGGCGGTCAGGACGCGGCGTTGGAAAAGGCCCGAGGCGACTTTGTAGCCGACTGTGGAGGAGGGGAAACGCATTCCGATCAGCAGACCTTGGCCGGTGACATCTTTGAGCACGTCGGGATAGCGATCCTTGAGCTCGCCGAGTTTCTTCATCATGTAGTCACCCTTCTCGGCAGCTTGGCGCGGCGTGTCCTCTTCTAACATCACTTCGATAGCTGCCAAGGCCGCCGCGCAGGCAATAGGATTGCCGCCGGTCGTCGTGGTGTGCATGAAAGGGTTGGGCTCCATTACGCTCCATATTTTGGCCGTGGCAAAAAACGCGCTGCAGGCAACCACACCGCCACCCAGAGCTTTGCCGAAGCACATAATGTCCGGCGCGATACCGGAATGATCAACGCCGAAGACTTTGCCCGTGCGACCGAATCCGGTCTGCACTTCGTCCACAATGAGCAGCACTTTGTAGTAATCACAGATTTCGCGGAGGCGCGGCAGGAAGTCTGCGGGCGGAACAATACCGCCGGCCTCGCCTTGCACCGGCTCGACAATGACCGCCGCCATGCCGTCGCCTACGCTCCGGGCGGCTTCGAGTTCTTTCTCGACAGCACAGGCACAGCCGAAAGGAACAAAGCGCACCCCCTCCAGCAAGGGCAAAATCGGCTCGCGAAAAACACCTTTGCCGGTGACAGAAAGCGAACCGAGTGTTTTGCCGTGGAAACCTTTCTGCATCGAGATGATTCCCTTTTTTCCGGTGTAGAACTTCGCGAGCTTGAGTGCACCCTCGATGGCCTCGGTGCCGCTGTTGGCGAAGAAACCTTTTTGGATTTCGCCGGGGGTCAGGTGGGCGATGACCCGCCCGAGCTGAGCACGCAGGGGGTCGAGCATTTCCTGAGAATATTGAGGGGAACGTTCAAGCTGGGCCCGTACTGCTTCGATGATTTTGGGGTGCCGCAACCCGTAGCTGTAGAGCCCGAAGCCGCCGAGCATATCGATGAACTCCCGGCCGAGCGCGTCGCGGATGAGAGATCCCTGGCCTTCCCACTCCGTAATGGCGAACTCGCCGCCCAAGGTAGCCGACTTGCGGTGCTCGAGGAACCCCGCGTTGATGTGGTGGGCAAAATTGTCGACAGTCTGCTCCGCGATTTTTTGACGCATCTCCAGCGGAATTTTTTCTGTGGGCGTCTTGATCAGATCGAGCATCCAGCGCGCCTCGGTCAGGGCGTAATCGTGATCCCTCAGATGCGGCGATTCCAAAGGTGTTGCCGCTTGGGATGAATTTTGCTGCGGAGCATGCATGGTTTTTTTTCTAATAGACTGCGGGAACGCAGCTCCCGCAAGGGGATTTGCTGGGAATCAGAGCCGGGAATCAACCTCTGCATCCGGACGGCGCTTGGCATGGACACTGACCACGCGACGACCATCGGTCTGGCTCACCGTGAAATCATACCCGTCCAAGGCGACGTGCTCGCCTTTGCGCGGGAGATGGCCGAGACGATGCGTCAGATAGCCGCCGATGGTGCTTACCTCTGCGCTCTCGATTTTGAGGCCGAGCAAATCCTCCAAATCGTGCAGGGCCAAGCCACCCTCAAGGACGAACTCTCCCTCGCCAACCTTGCGGTATTCTTCCTCCTCTTGGTCGAACTCGTCCTGAATCTCGCCGACCAATTCGGCCAGCACGTTGTCGAGCGTGACCACGCCGACCGCTCCGCCGTATTCGTCGACCACGACAGCGAGGTGGGCGTGCTTGTTGAGGAAAAATTTGAGCAAGCGCTCCAGCGGCATCATCTCCGGCACATGAACCAAATCGCGCTTGATGGAAAGCAGATCGGTTTTGTCCTCCTGCACGAGAGCGAGCAGGTCTTTGATGTGGATCAGGCCGATGGTGTCGTCCAAGTGACCGCGACAGAGCGGGAAGCGTGTATGGCGCGACTGCAAAGCGGCGCGGACGTTCTCATCAAAAGCATCCTCGAGATCGAGGAACACGACATCGCCACGCGGGGTCATGATGTCGCACACAACACGTTTACGCATGTCAAGAGCGTTGATGAGGATCTCGCGGCCGAGTGCACTGACAGACGCGCCCTCGCCTTGCGCGCTGGTTTCCAGCATGGCCCGCAATTCCTCGGCCGCCTGGATACTCTCGCCGCCCGGTTCCTTATCAACCCTCAGGATGTGGCGCAGGACCCAGTCGGAGGAAAGATTGATCAAGCGAATGAAAGGACAGAAAACCGTGTAAAAAACATGAATCGGCCAAGCGCAGAGCATGAGAATCTGTCGCGCTCGCCGCAAGGCCAGAACTTTCGGCGCCTGCTCACCCACCACGATGTGGAGAAAGCTGATCAGCAAAAACGCGACGAGAAAAGACAAGCCACCGATCAATTCGGCATTTTGCAGCCCGATGGCGCGAAAGCCCGGCGCCAGCAAGCGCGCCACAAACGGACCACCCGCCCAGCCCAATCCAAGGCTGGTAAGCGTGATTCCGAGTTGCGCCGCTGAGAGATAGGCCTCCATGTTGCCCAGAATCTCCCGCGCCATGCGCACCCGCTTGCGACCGGCCATCTCGCCCTCTTCGAAATGGGCGGCTCGGACTTTGACCATGGCAAACTCGCATGCGACAAAAAAGCCGTTGAGCACCACGAGCAACATTACCGCAAGCAACTGCCAAAAAACCCCATCGCCGTTCAACGGGGCTGCATAGACTGACAGAGCAGAGGCGCTGGCGATGGGAAAAAAGAAATTCATGGAAGATGGCGACGAAGCCTCATCAGGAAAAAAAGAACGCCGGAGACTTTAGGCTCCGGCGTCCAACAAACATCGTCGGCGGCACCGGGGCGGCGCCGCGCGCTACCCTTGACTACCAGCTTGCCTTGGTTACCCCTGGAATAAGGCCAGCGCAAGCTAGCTCGCGGAAAGTTAGACGGGAAATCTGGAACTCGCGGATAAAAGCGCGTTTGCGGCCCGAAATGCGGCAACGGTTGGAGAGGCGGACGGGGCTGGCATTGCGCGGTAATTGCGACAACGCAAGGTAATCGCCTTTGGCTTTGAGCTCGGCGCGCAGTGCGGCGTATTTCTCAACAGTTGCCTTTTTGCGCTTTTCGCGCTCTTTCCATGAAGTCTTAGCCATAAAATAAAATCGTTAGTTATATTTTGCCGATCTCCCTGCAGAAGCAAGCATTAAATCGACCATGTCAAAAAAGTTCATTCCAGCGGATAATAGTTTGACACCCTGACTGCAGCCGAACAATCATCTTCCTGTGGCAATCCACCGGTGTGTAACCGATGGTCGCTATATCATAAGTTTCCTCAACCATGAACGACCCGAAAAAGTCCCCTGAACCGAAAAAAGAAACCGTTCGCATCGTCCTCCCACCCCGCAAAGACGGCATGCCCGGTTCGCCTAAGCCCAATGAAGGTTCTGTCAATCTACCGCCCAAACCTCTTCCCGTCTCGGCCGGAGCACCTTCGACAATGCCACCCCCACCGAAACCGCCTATGCCGCCCCCCCCTGTTGCTTCTTTAGCCTCAGGGGCCCCAAAACCCCCACTGCCCACCATATCCACGACGCCCAAACCGGCCTCCGTGGGAGCCCCAGTGGCAGCCGTGGCCCCGAGTTCTGCGGTACCCGAGGCCACTGCCGTTGGTCAAACCGCTCCCCCCATGCCGCCGAAGCCCATGGCAGCACCAGGAGCGGCCAACTCGGTTGCCCCGAAACCGCCCGGAGCACCCGTACCTGCTACCCCCATCGCGCCTGCCAAACCAGCTGCTCCAATTCCTGCTGGCGCTGCGTTGCCTCCAAAACCAGTCGCGCCCAGCACACCAACCACCCCGGCCTCTCTAGTGGGCGCAGCCATTCCGGTCACGCCACCGGCTGCTTCGGCCCCCGGCATATCTGCGCCAAAGCCCGCAACACCGCCGACCGCAGCCGCTGTCACCGCCCCTAAGCCTGCGGACGACGATAAGAAGGAGACTTCCAAGGTGCAAATCTCCGCACCAGTCAAGCCCTCACCGCAGGCAACCGTCAAAATTGGGCCTGCCGCACCGGCCGCAGCTCCTGCCGCTGCCATCAAAACCGCTGCGGAAGCGCCTTCGGTGGAAGAAGACAAACTCACCCCCGTTTTGGCAATTGCCGCAACCATCGTTGCGCTCGCATCGCTCGGCATTCAGTTTTGGATGTTTTTTTAGTCCTGAATTCATACCACCAAAACCAACAACCATGGCCAGCGCCAACATTCTTCAACTCAACGACAGCAACTTCGACGCCGAGATCAACAGAGTAGCCACACCGGTGCTTGTGGATTTTTGGGCCCCATGGTGCGGCCCTTGCCGGATGATTGCCCCGATCCTCGACAAAATTGCCGACGCAACAGTCGGTCAGGCGCACGTGGCCAAAGTCAATGTCGATGAAGCTCCCGGTGTAGCCAGCCGCTTCCGCGTTTCCTCGATCCCCACATTGCTTTTCTTCAAAAATGGCGATGTGCAGGGGCAGTTAGTCGGGCTGACCAGCGAGGCCGACCTGCTTGCCCGGCTGAAAGCACTGATCTAATCGACGGGGCCACCCATGGCCTTCGCGCTGGCGGATCTGGCTCGTGCCACACGCACGCTGGCGACCGATGCCAACTTCTACCTCGGCACTTCCTCATGGAAATACGAGGGCTGGATTGGTCAGATTTACGATGAGCAGCGCTACCTTAGACGCGGGCGATTCTCACAAAAACGATTCGATACCGAGTGCCTCGGTGAATACGCGGAAACCTTCCTTTCCGTCTGCGTGGATGCCGGCTACTACCGCTTTCCGACCGAGCGGTATCTGACGGGTTTGGCCGCGAACGTGCCCGAGGGATTCCGGCTCTCGTTCAAAGTGACCGACGAGATCACGGTAAAAAGATTCTCCCGACTCGATCGCTTCGGTGATCGCGCCGGCAAGGACAACACCAATTTCCTCAACGCCTCGCTCTTCATCGACGCCTTCCTGGGTCCGCTCTCCCCCCACCGCGCCAAAACCGGCGTGCTCATTTTCGAGTTCTCTTCCTTCCATCCGACGCACTTCACCCGTGGACGCGACTTCGTCACCGCGCTCGACCGATTTCTCGGTCAGTTGCCGCGCTCTTGGCAATACGCCATCGAGGTGCGCAATGCCTCGCTGCTCCGGCCCGAATATTTCGCCGTACTCCACAGCCACGGCGTCGCCCATGTCTTCAATAGCTGGACCAAAATGCCGCCCGTCGAGGAGCAAATGTCCATACCCGCCGCTTTCACGGCGGACTTTTTTGCCGCGCGCTTCCTCCTCCGCCCCGGACGCACCTATCAGCAAGCAGTGGACAGTTTTTCGCCTTACCGCGATGTCCGCGAACCCGCCCCGGAAGCCCGCTCCTCCCTGCGCCAACTCATCCAACGCAGCCGATCCCAAACAACCTCACGCCCCTCTTACGCCTTCGTCAACAACCGGCTCGAAGGCAACTCACCCGCCACGATTGCGGCTGCTTTGGAGCTTAGTTAGAGCATTGCAAGCGATGACCCAGCCGGTGAGGGTCGGTCACGATCCGACCTCCCAACGGCCGGATTTTTAGCCCGCTTGACGAACACCTTTGGATTGACGACGCAGGCGGAACCAGTTGTTCCATGTCTTGCGGATGGTCTGGCGGGTGCTGAGGTAGCGTTGCTCAAGCTCCGTGCCGCGCTGCGTGGCCTCAAGCACGCCGCGCACGGAAAAATCCTCCGTTTCGATAATCGTGCAGGCCACTCCGACCGCTCCGGCATGGTGGGCATCACTGCCGGCAGTCATGGGCAAGCCGCGGCGCTGCGCGTAATCGTAAGCTTTGCGGTTGTGGCGCTTGAGCGTGGTTGCCGCGTTGAAAACTTCCAGCCCATCAAGCGGCAGGGTGTCGAGTACCGCCTCACGGATACCGGCTCGGAACAAATCGTAAGGATGAGGGGCGACGCAAAGACCACCAGCCTCATGTGCCAAACGGCATACATCCACGGCTGGCAGTCCTTTGAGTGTGGCCGGAAGCCTGCAACCCAGGCAAAGCAGATGGCCATCGGCTGTAGTGACTTCCACGCCGGGTATGACCAGCAACCCATCGACCGGCCGACCGTCGGCCCGCATGAGCCCGTGCTCAAGCATGTAATCCACCGCCTCGCAGGTATTGTGGTCGGTGATGGCAAAAGCATTAAGACGAGCTGATCGAGCCGAGACGATCAGATCTTCCGGACTGCTAACGCCATCCGCCGAGAAAAACGAATGTACATGGAAATCAATCCGCAAGGTCATGGCAGGGAGTTTCCCGTGCGGTCATCGGCAATGCCAAGCGCAAACCATCGACTCCGCGCTTCCGCCTTGCCCGTTACGGGCGCGTGATGTGCAATCGCCCCTCATGACAACTCTCGGCGTAGACATCGGCGGATCCGGTATCAAAGGTGCCCCGGTGGACACCGTGCAAGGATCTCTGACTGCAGAGCGCTTGCGCATCGTCACGCCCGCTCCCTCGACTCCCGAAGCTGTGGCCGGAGTCATCCGGCAGATCGCCATGTCTTTTCCCGAAACTTGTGGACCAGTCGGAATCACCTTTCCGGGCGTGGTCACTAAAGGACGCATCCTTACCTCGGCCAACATGGATCACTCATGGGTGGACTTTGATGCAGCAGATTTTTTGACAAAGGAGCTCGGACGACCAGTTGTCGTCATGAATGATGCCGACGCCGCCGGCTTGGCGGAGATCAGATTCGGTGCGGGACGCAACATTCACGGGACCGTGCTTTTGCTCACCTTGGGTACAGGTATCGGTAGCGCCCTATTTCTCGAAGGCAAACTGCTGCCCAACACTGAATTCGGTCACATGGAGTTGCGCGGCAAAGATGCCGAAAGCCGCGCCTCCGCAAAAGTCCGCGAAGAGAAAGATCTCGGTTGGAAAGACTGGGGAGAGCGGGTCGGTGAATTTGTCGCCCACTTGACTCGTCTTCTCAACCCCGACCTCGTCATTATCGGCGGCGGCGTGAGCCGCAAAGCAGACAAATTCTTGCCCATTGTTCAGAGCATGGTCAAAACACCAATCGTCCCGGCCCAGCTCCAGAACCAAGCCGGGCTGGTCGGGGCCGCTTTGATCGCAACAGAAACTTTTTCGAAGTGATGAACACGCATCAGCTCGTCGAGGTGCCCGTGGACATTCCAGGTCGGCCTTGCCGGATTCTTGCGGGGCCGGGATTGATGGCCCGCGCCGGCGAATTATCGGCCGAAGCCGGCTTGCGCGGATCCTGCGCCATCATCACCGACGAAAATGTCGGGCGCCTGCACGGTGCGGCTGCGCTGCAGGGCTTCGAATCGGCCGGCTACAACGTCCGACTCCTCGCCGTGCCGGCCGGGGAAAAATCGAAATCCCTAGCTACCGTCGAAAACCTTGCCGACCGCATGATTTCAAACGGGCTGGATCGCGGGTCTTTCGTCGTCGCCTTGGGCGGCGGAGTGGTGGGAGATTTGGCCGGTTTCGTTGCCGCAATCTACCACCGGGGGATTCCCTTCGTGCAGATTCCCACCACAATCGTCGCGCAAGTAGACAGCTCGATCGGCGGCAAAACCGGCGTTAATGCACGCGCAGGCAAAAATCTTCTCGGCGCCTTTCATCAACCACGCCTCGTGCTAGCCGATACGGAAACCTTGTCCACCTTGCCTGACCGTGAGTTCCGCGAGGGATTTGCCGAGGTGATCAAGCACGCCGTCATCCGCGACGCCACCATGCTCCGGGAGCTTGATCCCGCTGCATCGCGCCCAAGCTTCGCTCCACTGATCGCCCGCAACATCGCGATCAAAGCCGCCATTGTGTCGGCCGACGAACGAGAAGAGTCCGGCCTGCGCGCCTTGCTTAATTTCGGCCATACAATCGGCCATGCCATCGAAAACGTCGCGGGTTACGGGCGCTTTCTGCACGGCGAAGCCATCAGCCTCGGCCTCTGCGCCGCGTTGGATATCTCTCAACAAAGATTCGGTCTCCCCGAAGCAGATGTCGCTGCCGTACGCCGCAAGCTCGCGGATTTCGGTCTTCCCCTCGCTCTACCCGACGATCTTCCGACAGACGCCCTGCTGGCGGCTGCACGCCGCGACAAAAAGTTCGCCGGCGGCGCCATCCGTTTCGTCGTCTGCCCGCGATTAGGCGATGCCTTCGTCGCCCAAAATGTCAGTGAGGACGATATTCGAGCCGCGATCGATTCGCTTCGTAAGTAGTGGAAAATTGAAGCGATGAGTTTTGAGAGAGTTCCCCTCGCCGTCGGTGCAAAGCACCTCTACATCCACATTCCTTTCTGCCTGCAGATTTGCCCCTATTGCAGCTTTTACAAGGATCTCGCCGGGCCCGGTAAAGCGGATCCGCTCGTCGATGCGATCGTGCGGGAAATAGAACTTTTCGGCAGCGGAATGGCGCCGCGGACCGTCTTCCTCGGCGGCGGAACGCCGACGGCACTTTCCGTCTCGCAGCTGGAGCGCTTGTTCGCCGGACTTCGGGAGCATCTGGATCTCTCCGCTGTCGAGGAATGCACCATCGAGATGAATCCGGCCACGGTCACGGCGCGCAAGGCGAACCTGTTGCGCAGGGCGGGCGTCAATCGTGTGAGCATGGGCGTGCAATCGTGGGATGCGGGACTTCTGAAACTGCTCGGACGCGTCCATGACGCCTCTCAGGTTCGCCGGTCGTTTCAAATCTTGCGCATGGCCGGCTTTGACAACCTCAACCTCGACCTCATCTACGGCATCCCCGGACAAACACTCGCGCAGTGGGAAGAGAGCCTGCGGGCCACGATGGAACTCTCCCCGGAGCACATTTCCGCCTACTGCCTGACCTACGAGGAGGACACGGAGTTTTTCCGCCGTATGACGAAAGGCGAATTCCGCGAAGATGTGGAGAGCGACGCGTTCTTTTTCGAGCGCGGCGTGGAACTCCTCTCGTCCGGAGGTTACCCCCAATACGAAATCTCCAACCATGCCAAACCGGGAAACGCTTGCCGGCACAACCTCGCCTATTGGGAAGGCGCCGATTACCTTGGACTCGGCCCGAGCGCGTGGTCCACAGTCGGCGATCGCCGCTGGCAAAATTTTCCCGACACGGCCGCCTATGTCCGTGGTATCCAAACCGGCGTGCGTCCTCTGGCCGGTGAAGAGTTTTTGCCTGCCGCAACGCGCGAGGCGGAAAAAATCGCCTTCGGTCTTCGCATGAACGCTGGAGTTGATCCGGCGCGTTTGGCCGGCAAGCACGAACTCGTGACCGGACTGCGCCGCGAGGGATTGCTCGAAGACCACGGACCACGCGTCCGCCTCACGCCACGCGGGCGCCTACTGGCCGACGAGATCGCCGCGGAGTTGATCTGAGCAAACAAAAAGGGCGCCCTCACGGGCGCCCTTCTGAGATTTGCTGTGCGGGCCGCAGGCTTAGTAGCCGCCGCGATCACCACGGTCACGGTATCCACCGCCGCCGCCGCCACCACCGCGGTATCCACCGCCGCCGCCACCGCCGCGGTATCCACCGCCGCCGCCGCCACGACGCTCGTAGCCGCCACCACCGCCGCCGCCACCACCACGCGGGCGATCTTCACGGGGACGGGCTTCGTTGACTTGAATGGTACGACCTTCCATGTCGGCACCGTGGAATTTTTCGACGGCTGCGGCTGCCTCTTCATCGGTCGAGAAGGTGACAAAGCCGAAGCCGCGCGAGCGGCCGGTCTGACGGTCAAGGGCGATCATGACATCGGTCACGGTGCCCACTTGTCCGAAGGTGTCGCGAAGCGAGTCTTCGGTGCTGCTGAAGGGGAGATTCCCCACATAGAGTTTGTTTCCCATAGTGTTGTTTGTTGTGCTTTTCTGTCAGGCAACAAGCGATCCGATCAATTTCCCGTGGACTTCACGGTGCCTGCGCGAAAACTCACGAACGTTAACTCAACCCGTGGGCGGCGCTTTCTGACCTAAACTTGCTAACTGTCGATGGTGACCATCGCCGGAAACACGCAAAGCGCAAGCGAAATCAAAAATTTCGCCGCGCACGCTCAGTCCTGCTCTCCGTCGCCGAACTGTTTACCGGGAACCAAGTAGCGTCCCACATATTCCACCACCGCATCGCGCAATGGCGTAACCCCCTCCGCGTACCCGGAAGAAAGGAGTTTCCCGATATTTGCCTGCGTGAAGTATTGGTATTGCGTCCGCAGCGACTCCGGCATGTCGATGAAATCGATGCAGGGCTCACGCCCGAGCGCCTCGAAAATCGGATGCACTAAATCAAGCCAAGTGTTTGCTTGGCCGGATCCGATATTGAACAAGCCGCCAGCGCTCTTCGTCGCCGCCAAGTGCAATGTCATGGCCACGGCATCTTTAACGTAAAGAAAGTCGCGCTTTTGCCCGCCGTCCGGGTAGTCGGGGTGGTAACTTTTGAAAAGCTTCACCTGGCCGGTCTCCTCGATCTGGCGCCAAGCTTTGCTCACCACGCTGCGCATGTCGCCTTTGTGCTCCTCGTTCGGACCGAAAATATTGAAGTATTTCAGTCCGACCATGCGGTTAAGATAGCCCTCGCGCTGTGCATGAAGATCAAACAACTGCTTAGAGTAACCGTAGGCATTGAGCGGGCGCCACGCACCCAGATTGGTATTCGTATCGTCCATCCCAGCCGCGCCATCCCCGTACGTGGCGGCCGAAGACGCATAAACAAAGCGCGCCCCCTGTTTGAGCGCCCACTCGGCGAGCATCCGCGTGCACCCGAAGTTGTTCTGCAACAAATAAGCTGCATCACGCTCGGTCGTGGATGAACAGGCGCCCAGATGAAAAACATGGCTGAATTTGCCGAACGCTCCCGCTTTGCGCTCCAATTGCGCATAAAACTCGTCGGCCTCCACATACTCCTCGAATCGCAGCGGTGGCAAGTTGCGCCATTTCTCGCTTGTGCCGAGTTCATCCACCACAACGATGCGATCTTGGCCGTGGCGTTGATTGAGTGCGCCGACCAGCACGCTGCCGATAAACCCGGCCCCGCCTGTGACAAGAATGCGCGACGAGCCCGAGAATGCGCCGGCAGGACTGGTCCCACGCCGAACGGGTTTCTTTTTGGAGAATTTTGCTTTCGCCATATTTCATCCGAGCGTAGCCGCCTGGCACCGGCACTAGCAACCCCTTCGGATTGCCAGCGTGGCGGCCAACCCGTAGCATAGAATCCATGTTGTCACCCCGCTGGGAAACGCGGGATCCCGTGGATCCTGCCATCGCGCAAAAACTTGCCGGAGAGTTGGGCGTTTCGCCTATGCTCGCCAGCCTGCTCGCCGCCCGGAATGTGACCGACCCCGACGAGGCAGAAAACTTTTTGCACCCGCGCCTAGCCTCTCTGCCCGATCCTTTGGAAACACCCGGCTTGGGGGACGTGGCCCGACGCCTCGCTCAAGCGGTCGATCGGCGCGAAAAGGTCGTGCTTTACGGGGATTATGACGTGGACGGCGTGACATCACTGGCCATCCTTCACCGATTTTTATCAGGGTTGGGTCTGGTGGCAAACTGGTTCCTGCCGCTGCGCGAATCCGAAGGCTATGGACTGAGCCGCGACGGCTTGGACCGCGTTTTCTCCACCATACACCCCAGCCTGATCGTCGCTTTGGACTGCGGGACATCCTCTCACGAGGAAGCCGCTTGGCTGGCAGAGCGCGGCGTGGACCTGGTCATCGTGGACCACCACGAGCCGAAAAACGGTCCGGCCCGTTGCGCGGCCTTGGTCAATCCCAAGGTCTCCGGCGGCAACACCGACCTCTGCACGGCGGCGCTTGTTTTCAAACTTTGCCACGGCATCCAAAAAATCACCGGACGTCGTGAGCCCGATTTGCGCGATTTCCTCGACCTCGCCGCCATGGGCACCATCTGCGACCTGGCCCCGCTGCGCGGTGAAAACCGTACACTTGCCCGCCATGGGCTCGCCCGCCTCAGCCATACCAAGTGGATCGGCCTGCGCACGCTCATGGATGTGGCCTCCGTGGTTCCTCCGGTCACGACCACCGAGGTCGGCTTCCGGTTGGGACCACGCCTCAACGCGGCCGGACGGCTCAACACCGCGGAGGCCGCATTGAAATTGCTCATCACCGAAGATGACGGTGAAGCGCGGCGGCTTGCCCAAGAATTAGACATCTGCAATCGCGACCGCCAAGACCTCGAACAACAAGTGCTCGAATCCGCGCTGGCGGAGCTGGAAAAGCATTTCGATCCTGCGAGAGACAGCGCGATCGTGGTCGGCGGCGACGGCTGGCATAGCGGCGTCGTCGGCATCGTCGCCTCGCGCTTGTGCCGCAAATACCATCGTCCGGCGCTCGTGATCGGATTCGACGAGAACGGTGAAGGACATGGCAGCGGCCGCAGCATCGACGGACTTTCTTTGGTCGACACGCTGGCCGATTGCGCCGAACTGCTTGGGCCGTTCGGGGGCCATCACATGGCGGCTGGATTGAATGTCCACCGCGAGCAGTTCGAAGCATTCCGCGCAAAATTCATGCGGGCGGCCGCCGGACGGCTGCAACCTGAGGATCTCTTGCCGCGCATCCGTCTCGACGCCCGGGTCGAGGTCTCCGAGCTCGACCAATCGCACCTGGAAGAGCTCGCCCTGCTCGAACCCTGCGGCATGGGTAATCCGGCCCCCTTGTTTTACGCCCGCGCCGTGGCACCGGTTCACGGTCCGGATGTTCTCAAGGAAAAGCATGTGCGCTTCCGGGTGCGCGGACGCGAGGAGTTGCTGGCGGCGATTTATTTCAACGGCGCAAGGGATGATTTTCCGCGCGCGCCGTGGGACGTGGCCTTCAAGCTTGTGCGCAACGAATACCGGCAACGCGTGAGCCTGCAACTCGAGGTGCAACATTTGCGCACGTCCTCTTGAACATGCCACCCGGCTACCACTGCCCGCACTGCCACGCGCAGATCGACCTCGCAGACACAAATATCGCGACCGATCTTGCCCTCTGCCGCGCCTGCGGTCGCCCTGCGCCTTTCTCGATCATCGTCGCACAAAATGAACTCGCGACCGTCAATCTCTCCGCTCCGCCGCAGGGTTTGCGGGTGGAGAGCAACCTCATCGAGGGCATCACCCTCACTTACCGCAAGACGCCCCCCGTTGTTTTCCTCCTCATCCCCTTCACGGCCCTTTGGTCAGGCTTTTCGATGTGGGGCATCTACGGAAGGCAAATTGCCCAAGAGAAATTCGATCTCGGCACGAGTTTGTTCGGGCTGCCCTTTCTTGCCGGCACGATCTTTCTGGTCTCCCTCATCTTCTTCATGCTGTTCGGTTGCTGGCGCATCCGCGTGGGGCGAGGATACTGCCGCGCCTTCGTGGGCATCGGACCCCTCGGTCGTCGGCGCGAAATCTCCCTCGCGCCCGGCACTGAGGTCCGCCTGGATATGAGCAGCTTAAAAAGGAACCATGTCGCGCAGCGCGAGATCGTGGTTGCCTCGGGCGATGACAGAATAAAATTCGGCGCCATGCTGCCCGATCCGGCGCGCGTCTTTATCGCGGCCACCCTCCAGCGTGCGGTCCGCGCGCATTGACCGGAGAAACTTCTACCGCGAGATCGGAGAAGAAAATGGAGCCATGGGGATTCGAACCCCAGACCTCCTCAATGCCATTGAGGCGCTCTACCAACTGAGCTATGACCCCGATCGAAAGGACGGAGAATAGAGCACGCGACGGTCACTTTGGCAACGCCATTCGCTGATTGTACAATCAACGCAGACTGAAATTCACCGGCACTTCAACCGTGCTCGCCGCGGCCGCACCCCGCACCAGACGCGGGGTGAATTTCCATTTCCTCACCGCCGCCAGAGCCGCTTGATCGAGAATGCCGTAGCCGGAACTGCGGGCTACTGATACCGCACCCGGCCGGCCGGTCGCATCGACCGCCACGCGAACCATGCACAAACCTTGCCAGCCATTGCGGCGCGCCATTTCAGGATAAGTCGGCGGACGGTTCGCATCAGCTGCCGGACGCGCTTCCACCAACGCGGGAGCCGTCGGGCGGGGCGGGACCGCGGGCTGGACTTTTTGCGGAACAAGTTTCGGTTTCGGCGGAGCCGCCACCGGCGCGGGCGGCGATGGCATAACCTCCGGCTCGGGCAGCTTGGTCAACACGGGTTCCAGTTCGACAATTTTTTCCACGATCGGCGGCGGCACAACCACCGGCTCGGGGGGAGCGGGGCGGACTTCGATCATCTGAACAGTCATCACCCGCGGCGATGCTTCAAGCGAGACATCCACTTTCTTCCATTGCGTCTGAACGAGGAATGCCGCGTGGGCAATCACGGAGATGGACACAAAAATCCAAAACCAGCCGATCCGCTCGAAGCGCGCCTTTTCCATGCCTGCTGTCATGACCGCAGTTGTCATCAGTCTTTGGCCTCGTGGACAATGTTGAATTGCACAGCTCCCGCCTGCCGCGCCTCGTCCATGAGTCCGACAAAAATCTCATAGGGCATGGCGCGATCCCCGCGGAAGTTGACGGTCCGATCGTCGCGCCCGGAGAGCAAGACGCGCAGCGCTTCGGCAAAGCTTTCACGGTTCACGGGCTCTTGGTTCAAATAAACCGTGCCGGCCGTATCCACACTCACAAAGACCGGTGCTGGAGGAGGTTCGTCAGTCTTGGTGGCGGCTTTGGGCAACGCCAAGGGAATTGACGGCTGCAGGAAACTCGACGTAAGCATGAAAAAAATCAGCAGCAAAAAGACCACGTCGATGAGTGGCGCCATATCCAAACGAGCGCTCACTCGTTTGGGCCGGGTGAAAAATGCTGACTGACTGCTCATGGTTGCACCACGGACCAATCTTCGCCGACCAGCTCCCGGGCGCCTTCATCCGCCACCGCTCCACCCGTAGTGCCGCTGGCTTCATCGAGAGCCGTGACGACAAACTGCATGCGCCGCGCAATCTTATCCGCGAGTCCCTCGAAGCCATGGTAGGCCGCCATGCACGGAATGGCCACCGCCAAGCCGAATACTGTTGTGAGCAACGCCTGCCAGATCCCGCCCGCCAGATCCCCGGGTTTCATTGCTCCCTGCAAACCCTCGATCTTGGCGAACGCCAAGACCATGCCCAGCACAGTGCCGAGTAATCCGAGCAGCGGGGCCAAGTGGCTGATGGCGGCCAGCACGCGCAAGCGTTTCTCCACCCGCTCAAGTTGCAGCGAGCCTTCCCGCCGCACCAACTCGGTCCGCAGTTCGGCCGGGCGCAGCAAATTCCGGAGATAAACCGCCGCGACCCGCGCCACCGGATGCGGGGAGGCCAGTGACATGGCCAACGCACCCGCCATATCCCCTCGCCGCAACTTCGCCGCCACCCCCTCCTCGAAGCGCTTCGTGTCCATGCCCATCCTTGCGAAAAAAAGCCCGCGCTCCAAAATCACCGCAGCACCGAGAACGGAACATAAAAGCAACGGCCACATCACCCAGCCGCCCCGCAAAAACACATCGTAAAAGGAAAGGTTCTCCATCGGTCTTTTTTTAATAACTGCCTTGTGCCCTCCCACAGCGCAAGAATTTATTGCGATTGCGTCTCAATCGCATCGCAATAAGTCAATTAATGCGACAGTGTCTCAAAATATTTATTGCGAATGTGTCTCAATCTCATTAATAAAGCCGCCGTTATGTTCAAAAACATCGTCCGCAATCATCCGCGCAAAACCTTTTTTGCCTTGATTTCATGCGCCTTGGCGAGCCAAGCCACTGCCCAGACTCTCGCGGTGCCCACGAGCACCTCGACCGACAATATCGAACGCCTCGACACGGTCGAAGTCATCGCCAAATTGCAACCGGCCGAGGATGGACCCTTTCTCCCTGATGTCGAGGGCGCGCAAATATTTGCCGGCAAGAAAACCGACAATATCGACCCCAACCTCCTCCCCCAGATCAACAACAACAATTACCGCCAAGTCCTCGCCACCACGCCCGGCATGGTGCTGGCCGAAGAATCGACACCGCTCGTCAGCATCGGTTCACGCGGCTTCGATCCCCATCGCATGCAATTCATGCAAGTCCTCAAGGACGGCATTCCCATCCATGCCGACATGATCGGCTATCCCGAAGCCTACTACACGCCGCCGATCGATGCGGTAGACCGCATTGAACTCGTCCGCGGCGGCGCGGCGTTGCTCTACGGACCCCAACCCGGCGGTGTGGTTAACTACATCACGGAAAAACCACCCACCGACACCCCGTTCCGCATCCGCTCACTCAACACCATTGGCAGTTTCAACTACTACGCCAACTTCAGCGAAGTCGGCGGCACTGTCGGCAATCTTGGTTACTACGGCTACTACAATCATCGTCAGACCGACGGCTTCCGCGCGGCCAACAGCCAGTTCAACCTCAACTCCTGGAGCGGCACGCTCAGCTGGGGCCAGCAAACCACCGCGCGCACCTACCTGATCGTTGACGCCTACGACGAAAAGCACGGCGAACCCGGCGGCGTCACGCTGGAGAGCGGTCCCGGCCAGGTCAACTGGAACAGCGATCCCTACGGCACCACGCGGTTCTACGACAACATGCGCATCAGCCGCTACGCCGTGCAACTCATCCATGAGAACGACCTGAGCGACACCACCTTTTTCAGCGTACGCGCGTGGTGGAACTACTACCTGCGCTACAGCGCCCGCCAGCGCGGAGGCGGCTTCGGCACCCTCCCTTCTGGCCCTGACGCCAACACCAACCAGATCGAGAACCAGCAATTTTACACTTTCGGTTTCGAGCCGAGGATCCGGCAGGACTGGGAATGGCTCGGCAACACCCACACCTTCACCGGCGGCATGCTCCTCTTCAACACCTTCTCACCCCGGACCGACCAGCGGGGCAACGCGCCATGGGCCACCAGCGGCGTCACCCGCAACCAGAGCAACCGCTACAACTGGTATTACTCCATCTTCGCCGAAAATCGCTTCGCCATCGGCAATCTCTCGATCGTGCCGGCCGTGCGCCTCGAGAGCATCTGGCAGACGGTGAACGAGACTATCAACGTGGCCAAAACGGACGCTGGCGAAGCTCTCGCCGACGAAGGCAATTACGCATTCGTGCCACTCTTCGGCCTCGGCGCACAATACGACTTCACCCCGAAGGTCAACGCCTACGCCAACGTCTCGCAGGCTTACCGTCCCGCCATCTTCACCCAAGCCGTCCCGACCTCGCCGAATGTCTTCGTGCCGAACAATCTCCAACCGAGCTTTGTCTGGAACTACGAGGGCGGGCTCCGAGGCAACCCCCAGCCCTGGCTCACGTGGGACACCAGCTTCTTCCTCATCGATTTCCAAAACCAAATTGCCGAAAACTCCACAGGCGGCACCACCCTCATCGAAAATGGCGGCCGCTCGGTCACCTACGGATGGGACAGCATGGTACAAGTCGATTTCGTCGGCGTGGCAGATGCTTTCCGCGACACCACCGAAGGACAGGCCAGCTGGGTTGACACCTACGGATCGGTCTTGGGCTACTTGGGATTGACCGCCCAACAAGGCCGCTACATAGCCGGCCAATTCCAAGGTAAGACCCCGCGCTACACACCCGATTATCTCATCCGCACCGGCGCGCTCTACAACTGGCGCGACAAAATCAAGCTCGGCCTCACCAGCACCTTTAACGGCGGCTCCTTCGCCAACGACAACAACACGCAGCAATATTACATTCCTTACTACAACGTTTGGGACTTCACCTTCGAAGTGAACGTTTACAAGGACAACGTCAGCGTTATCGGCGGCATCAACAATCTCTTCGACAACCGCTACTACGCGCGCATTCGCAGCGACGGTATCGACCCTGCTGCCCCGCGCAACTGGTATGTCGGCGTGCAGGTGGAATTCTGATTGCCGGAGAATTTTTACTCCACCACTTGAGGCCATGCCGGCATCCTGTCGGCATGGCCTTTTACATTGTCAAACTCCTCATCAGCGCCGCGCTCATCGTCGTCATCAGCGAGATCAGCAAACGCACCGGCTACCTCGGTGGCCTCATCGCTTCACTCCCCCTCGTCTCCCTGCTCGCCATCGGATGGATGTGGTTTGAAACACACGACACCGCCAAAATTGCCGAATTCTCCCGCAGCGTCTTCTGGTTCGTGCTCCCCAGCTTGCTCTTTTTCATCCTGCTCCCCTGGCTCATGCCGAAACTCGGTTTCTACGCATCCCTGGCCATCGCCTGCCTCGCCACCGCCGCCGGCTACGCCGCCATGGCCGCCACTTTGGCCAAAGCCGGAATCAATCTCTGATCGCCTGCGGCGGCCGACGCCGCCACATCACCAACGCAAACAACCCTGCGCCGAACGCCAGCAGAGCATAGGTTGAAGGCTCCGGAACCACCTCAAACTGCGTGACGCGTCCGTTGACCGTTCCTCCGGCAAAGTCCGCCGTTTGCTCCACCGTGGTGATCTCGATATCGTAGCCAGTGTAGATGTCATAATTGACCCCGTTGTAGGTCACCGTCCCCGAGCCCGTGGCCAAGACGTGGTAGCTGAAAGCCGCCTGATCGATCGT
>JBIJDZ010000019.1:0-31116 GCA_044343805.1 Chthoniobacterales bacterium
GGGCCTCCAACGCGGTTTGGATACTCCCGTCGGTGCTGTTTTTGAAACCGACCGGCATGGAAAGACCGCTGGCCATTTCGCGATGCGTTTGTGATTCCGTGGTGCGGGCGCCAATGGCGGCCCAGCTGACCACGTCGGCCAGATACTGCGGGACGATTGGGTCGAGGAACTCGGTGGCCGCAGGCACTCCGAGTGCAGTGATGTCGAGCAACACACGACGGGCCAAACGAAGCCCGGTGTCGAGGTCGCAGGAATCATCAAGACGGGGGTCGTTGATAAGCCCTTTCCACCCGACCGTGGTGCGGGGCTTTTCAAAATACACTCGCATGAAGATACAGACAGCATCTGCCAATTCCCGGCGCAGCACGGCCAGCCGCCGGGCATATTCCATCGCCCCCTTGGGGTCGTGAATGGAGCAAGGACCGACCACGACCAGCAACCGCCGATCACGTCCCTGCAAAATGGCCTGCGCCTCGGCCCGGCCGAGCGCCACCGTAGCCAGAGAAGCCTTGGTAACAGGCAGACTCTTTTTGATCCGGGCCGGCGGAACCAAGCGGTGCAGTTTGCGCACGCGCACATTTTCAATGGCACGGGGCCGGGAGTTTTTGGACGAACGGGTCTTGGTCGGCATGAGAAAGTGTCGGGATTGACCGGACATTAAGCCCCATTCGCGGCCGGTCCGCAATTCACGACTTGAGCAAAGGCTTTGCGGGGCTCCCGAACAGGGCTAATTTTCCGGCATGCCCGCAACGGAGAACACACCCCGCGCCAGCCTCAGCCACCGCCTCGAAGGCACGCTGCGCAATTTTTACCGCGCTCGCCGCGCTGGTGAATCGCTCCTGCGGCGCGCCCTGCGCCGACCACGCACGGTCACGGAGAGCCCGAATCTTCTTCCGCTTTTGATCAAGGTGCTGGCCGGGTTTGCCCGGGTGGACGGCGAATTGCTGGAGGAGGAAATCGACTCGAGCCTCGGTTTCCTTCGCTACGACTACCCCGAGGCTGTTTACTCCGAGCTGCGGCGACTTTTTCGCCAAGCCCTGCACGAGAAACCTGACCTCTCGGCCATGGCCCGCGAACTGCGCGGCAAGCTCAGCGAGGACCGCAAAATCCTTCTCGGCATCCAGCTCTACGACCTCGTCCATCGCGCGGGAATGAACACCGACAATATGGCGGCTTACTACTCGTTCATGGAGCAACTGGGCACCGCCTCGCAGGCGATCGATATCGTCTACCAGCTCAACAGCGACGCACCCTCCCCGCGCGGCGAATTTTTTGAAGCAGACTCGTCACCGCTCGAAGTGATCATCTTCGGCTCGGGCGAAGAGGCCGATGTGCCCATGCGGGAACTCACCTGCAACAACCGCTTGGCCGCCTACCGCCACGGTGAACTCGTGTTGGTCAAAAATCTCTGCGATCACCCGGTTTCCGTACAGGGGAGAGCGCTGCGGCCGAAGGAGTTTTCCCGTGTGTATCCGGGACAGCGCATCGTGGTGGATGAAAAAGTACTCACCCACCAGGACCTCGTCTTCTACTTCAACGCGAAGAAAAATCTGTCCCTCGCGCACATCTTCGTCACGGTGACGAAGGACAACGAAATCCAGCTGGAAAAAAGCCGCACGCGGGACAGCTCGCTGGAAGTTCGTTTCGGGCTGAAAATTCTCGTCATTGCGTTGAAAGATGTCGCCGCGGAACTCAACGGCGAACGCCTCCGCGCCGGCGCCCGGGTGGAAAGCACGCTTGAAGAGAAAATCATTTTCGACAACGACACCGAACTGGCCCTGAGCGACCTGCGGCGACATGCACGCTCCTACGGCGGGCGATTCCACCTCAAGCAATCAAAGACGACCTATCTCGTCTCGAACAATCCCTCCCTCCTCGACGAGGACGACATCCTCATCGCCCCCGGCGCGGGTGGTGACATTTTGCTGAAGATCTTCTGCGATTTCGATCAACTCGTCGGCCGGCTCGAAGTGCTGAAAAGTGACCATCCGATCCTCATCGGCGACACGCCCGTTCGCAACGAGACGCCCCTGCGAGACGGCGACATGATCCAGATCGATGCCAACCAGTCGCTCCGCTGCAATTTTTCCGAACGTCTGCTCGAGGAGGAACGCAACGTCATCCATCACCTTGATGTCCGTGACCTGGTCTGCCGCTTCAAGAACGGTGCGGTCGGTCTCGACGGCGTGACCTTCTCCGCCACGCGCGGCGAAATGATCTGCGTAATGGGCGCCAGTGGCTGCGGCAAAAGCAGTCTGCTGCGCGCTCTGGCCGGGCAATTCGCCCCGCTGCGCGGTGAAGTTTTGTTCAACGGTCTTTCGCTCTACGAAAACTTCGACACCCTCAAACAATACGTCACTTACATTCCGCAGTTCGACGCCTTCGACGAGCACCTGACCATCGAGGAAAATCTCGATTTTGCCGCAGCCATCAGGTCCCCCTACCTTTCCCGCCGGGAACGCACCCGCCGCATCGACGGCAAATTGGCGGAACTCGGCCTCAATGAACGCCGCGACAATGTGGTCGGAGCCACCCACCGCAAAACCCTCAGCGGCGGCGAGCGCAAACGCCTCAATATCGGACTCGATATGATCGGATCGGCCGACATCTACCTGTTCGACGAACCAACCTCGGGACTTTCCTCGAAAGACTCCGAGCATGTCATGGAGATCATCCGCGCGATGGCCCACAACAAAATCGTCATTGTGACGATCCACCAGCCGAGCTCGAAAATTTTCCAGATGTTCAACAAAGCGATCCTGCTAGACCGGGGGGGGCGCATGGTCTTCTTCGGCACGCCCCCGGAGATGCTCTCCTATTTTGCGGAAGCGGAGCACCAGCAGCATTTCGGAACACCCCTCGGCGGATGTCCGGCCTGCGGCACGACCCGCCCCGAGTTTGTCTTCGACGTGCTCGAAACCCCGTTGCGCGATCTCGGCGGCGACGTCATTTACGAGGAGAACGACCGCGGACAACTCGTTCCCGTGCGTCGTTACTCCCCGGATTACTGGCGCGACAAATACGAGGCGTGGCGTCTGATGCGCGACGTCCGACAACCCTCGGCCGAACCTCCCGCACCCGACACGCAAAGCGTGATGTCCGAGGCGCGCCGCTCATGGCGCACCCGCCTGCGGGAGGAGTTCATCCAGTTCCGCACGCTGGTGGCCCGCGCCTTCATCAGCAAACTGCGCAATCGCGGCAATTTGCTCACCACCATCGTCGAAGCCCCGCTGCTCGCGGTCCTCATCGGTGCCGTCCTCCGCTATTCCGAACAAGGCACCTACGATTTCGCCTCCTCCTTCCACATCCCGACCTACCTCTTTCTCTCTTTGGTCGTGGCCATGTTCCTCGGGCTGACTAACAGCGTGGACGACATCATCCGAGACCGCCCGGTCCTGCAGCGCGAACGGAACCTCAACGTCCGCCTGGGCTACTACATTCTGGCCAAAGTTCTCACCCTCTCGCTCTTCGCGGTCATCCAGAGCGTTCTTTTCATTCTCATCGGCAACTACATGCTCGAAGTGCGCGGGATGTTCTGGATTTTTCTCACGGCCATGGTGCTGACGGCCATCAGCGGGATTGCCATCGGACTCTTGATTTCGAGCCTCGCCAGCGAAGGCAAAACCGCCGTGAACATTATTCCCATCGTGCTGATTCCGCAGATCATACTCGGCGGAGCCCTGATCAAATACGAGGAGATGAACCGCAATCTCGACTTTGTCTATTCGATCAGCCGTTGGTTTTCCGAAAATCCCGAAGCCGGCGCGCCGCGCAGCGACCTCCAGGTTCCGCTGATCTGCGAGTTCATGCCGATGCGCTGGTCTTACGAGGCGCTGGTCTATGCGCAGGCCAAACTCAATCCGCTGACCGGGCGACAGGAACAAATCCAACGCCAGATCAATCAACTAGCCCGCACCCCGAACCTCTCGGAGGCGCAGGAGGAACGTCTCGAGGACCTCAAGGAAGTGCTTTCCATCCTTTCCGGCCTCCATGGTAGCGATGCGAAAAACATCGAACGTCGCATGCGGGAAATCGACAAAGTCATCGACGGGGCATTGCTGTCGCAGCAACTTCTTGAACCTTCCGCCCGCGGGGTCACTGCGGAACGCCTCTACGTGAACCAAAAAACGACCGACTTGGTGAACAAGGCCGAAATGGAACAAAGCGACTACCGCGAAAGCCGCTTCCTCAACGTCTTCTTCGGACCCGAGAAAAAATACTTCGGCCTCCGCTCGAGCGTGCTGTCCTTCAATGCCTGGGTTCTCATCTTGTCGTCCCTCGCCACATTCCAGGCGCTTTATTTCATCCTCCGCCACCAATTGAAAAACCGCGCGGCATGATTCCCCTTGAGGACAATTTTTCCGACGTTCTCGGCAAAGCCCTCCGCGGCCTCGGATTCACGGAGACAGAGGCGGCCCGCTTGGCCGGTCTCGGCCCGGAACAAGTCCGCTCTTTGCTCGGCGGAAACTTTCAGGAGCCCTCGGCCCGCGCCTTGGCTCGAGCCCTGCTTCTGGACCCGGAGGCTTTGGTGAGGCTGGCCAGCGGCCGCTATCAACCCGACACCTCCTGCCCCGCCACGCTGGTGCCGGTGACCTCGACCTACGGTGACATGACGGTGAATGCTTATGTGCTGTGGGACGCCGAATGCCGCGATGCGGCGATTTTCGACACTGGTGCTGATGCGGCGCCCATTCTCGAAATCATCGCCAAAGAACAGCTCAATCCGCTCGGGATTTTTCTTACCCACAGTCACCCGGACCACATCCAAATGCTGGCCGAACTGAAAAGGGAACTCGATGTCGAGGCGTGGTCTTCGGAGTTCGAACCCGTCCCGGGAACTAACACATTCCGACCCGGCGATCTTTTCAACGCGGGTTGCAATTTCATCCGCACCCGCCACACCCCCGGGCACAGCCCCGGAGGCACCACTTTTGTCATCGAGGGCAAAATCGTCATCGCCGCGATCGTCGGCGACGCCCTCTTTGCCGGCTCCGTGGGAGGCATCCGCAGAGGATATTCGGAAGCGCTTTCCACGATCCGCCGCGAGATTCTCAGCCTCCCCGACGGCACGATCCTTTGTCCCGGGCACGGCCCGCTCACCTCCGTGGAATACGAAAAAAACAACAACCCCTTCTTTGCATGACATCACCGAATACCCGCGAACTCAAAAGCCGCTCGCAACTGCTCAAACCTTTCATCCACGTCGGCCGCGACGGTCTTTCCGAAAAACTTCTCGCCGCCCTCGACCAAGCCCTCAGCGACCATGAGTTGGTCAAGGTCCGCTTCACCGAGTTCAAGGAGCAGCGCAAACAACTTGCCGCCGAAATGGCCGAACGGACCGGCAGCCGTCCGATCCTGCAAGTAGGCCACACCGTGACACTCTACCGGCAAAAACCACCCCGCGAGCAGGTCGGCTGACTCCCCCTCTGGTTTCTTGGATTACCGCCGGGTGTCTTCGCGCACCTCTTGGACGTAGCTCACCGCAAGCAAAGCGGAATTCACCGTTGTTTGGTCGAGCAAGTGCCGCATATCGACAAATTCCCCGCTGTCCACCACCCGACGCATCTCCACATCCATGTCGCGGGTTCCCCCAGGGGGAGGCGCCTCACGGAAAAATACGGCATGGTTGTGCAAAACCTCCGTCAGGGTGCCCTTGTTGGCCGGATTGACGTAAAACATCCGGCGCAACCGGTCCTCATCGATACCTGACAAATCGGCGGTCAGATCTTCACCCGCCCCACAAATCAGCGCGGTTGTGCCTTGATTACGGGGCGTTGCATCAGATTCGAACCATTCGCCGAAATTCGAGGCATCGGTGATCGGCTTTCCGTTGGCCGGTCGATTCAGCAAAAGCGGCGACTTGGTGATTCCGGCGCCGAAGGCCTCGTGAATTTCCGCGCGCATGGCCAACCCGATCACCCCGCGAAAATCCGGCCTCCGCTTTTTGGCCAGATCGAATAGCGCGCGATATATTTCTCGGATGGTGGCCGGTTTGCCGGGCGTAGCCGTGAATTCCGCAAACTCGTTGAACCCTCCACGCAGACTCGCATTGAAACCCGTGCGTAGCAGCACGGACGTCGAAGCCTTGCGGGGAGTCATGTAATCCGGGGTATCGTTGCCGTCGGTCGGCAACCACACCATCGTACCGGCCAGCATGACGGCCTCGCCCATGACCGGAAGATAGTCATCAGGTTGCCCGCCGAGCGCCCCGAGACCGAGAGAGTACTCGGTTTCAAAGAACGGTTTGCCCGCCACCAGTTCCTCCGTGAGCGCGCAATCAAGCACGTAGCCTATATCCCCGAGAATATCGATCGTGCCAGCCCCACTGCCCACCGGATGAAATACAAATTTGCCCGCCCCGGTTTCGCAGCACTCGGCCACCGCTCCCACCCCCTCGTGCTCTCGAAGTTCAAACACCGCTTCGTCCACCGAAGCAAAGACCGGAATCATTCCGATCAGACCTGACATCTCCAGCACCGAAACGCAAAATGACTGTAATTTCACGAGCGCAACGGCCCCGCCGGATGCAGCCGCCTGCTTGTGCAAGCCGATGATGACCCGCACGCCGGCACTGCTGAGGTAGGACATCTCCGTGCAGTCGAGCACCAGCCGGCGAGATGGAATGCCGGCGGCAAAAACCTCGGACGCTCTTTTTGCGCCGAAGCCGTCCAACCTTCCCTCGATTCGCGCTACGGCGACGCCGACGACCTCGGACCAAGTGATCTTCATGAATCCAGCTTCTTGCGCAGCGTGAGGATGTTCCATTCACCAACCCGCTCGTAGTGCTGGGCATCGGTGAGTTTTTTGCAGAAATGCACCCCCAGTCCACCAATGGGACGCAGCTCGGCGGGAAGTGTGACGTCCGGTTCCTCGCGCAAAAGCGGATTGTAGGCCCGGCCGCGGTCTTTGATTACCACCACCAGCTCTCCCCCATCTTCGATTCGCAAATCCACCATGCAGGCCAGCTCACCAGCAGGCACCTCGCCGTAGTCGATCACGTTGGTTACCAGCTCCTCGACGACGATTTGCAAGGCAAACAAGTCTTTGGGGCCAAGCCGGGCGCGGTCGGCAAAGCCTTCGGTAAAAGGCTCAAGCCGATGAAGCTCTGCCCGGTCGGAGAGAAATTCAGCGGAAGCATTCATGAAAAAGTCAGCTCAACCATTGACACATCGTCATCGAAAAATGTTTGGCTGTTGATGAGGCGCAACTGCTCCAGCACCCACCCAACCGCCCCATCTCGCGGGGCCCGGGCCAGCAGGGACTGCAAATCACCATGCCCCATCATGGTGCCATCTTTACGCTGGATTTCGTAAGCTCCGTCGCTGAAGACGAAGAGCTTGGAAGCGGGTGGTACCAGACATTCGGAAACGGCGAACTTCATGCCTTCGCATGCGCCGATGACAGGGCCCTTCGCCACCAGCGACTCGGCCGTGCCATCCGCGCGCACCAAGATCGCCGGAGGATGCCCGCCCGCCGCGAACTTCAATATTCGGGTCGCAGGATCGTAAATGCCGCACCACGCGGTGAAGAACATTTCCCCGTGTCGTTCCATCGGAAACGCGGTGTTCAATCCCCCCAGCACCTCCCCGGGATCCAAGAAATCAACGCCCGGCAAAGACTCGGACCGGATCACGTTCAGCACGCTGATCGACAACAAAGCCGCCCCCACACCGTGTCCGCAGACATCGAGCAGGCAAATACCAAAGCGTCCGCCGGACAATTCACCGTATCCGAAAGCATCTCCTCCCAGGGAAGATGAGGGCAGAAACGACCATGCCGTGCGCACCGGTCCGTCTTTGATCGGCAACGGCAAGACGCTTTGCACGTAGGCGGCCGCCTCGGACAACTCCTCCGACAGTTTTTGCTGACTTTCCTGCAAGGCCGCAAATGCGGCCTGCTCGGCGTCACGCAACCGCTTGCGGTCGAGCGATGACCCGATACGCGCACGTAAAAGCACGGGATTGAAGGGCTTGGACAGGTAATCCTCCGCCCCGAGCTGGATACACTCGACCACGCTATCGATCTGATCGAGAGCCGAAATCATGATGACGGGAAGATGGCGCAATTTTTCATCGCTCTTGATGCGACGTAGCACCTCGCGCCCGTCGATGCCCGGCATCATGATGTCGAGCAGCACCAGATCAAAGGGCTCCGTTGCCAGACGATCCAAGGCAGTCTCTCCGTCGTGCACCGAGATGCATGTATGACCTTCCTTTTCCAACCGCCGCTGCAAAACCGCGCAGTTTTCTTCTTGGTCATCGACAATGAGAATTTTTGCCGCTACAGCCGCCTCGATAAAATCATTGCCCTCCAGCGTCTCCTGCATCTCGGTGAAACGGCTGACAGCAGAGAGTTCTGTTTTCTCCCGATCCCCGACCAGGGCAATGCGCCCGGGTTGAATCTCTCGCGTGATCAACTCCGACAAAGAGCGGGCGGCGCGCCCGATTTTGGCCAAGTCTTCCCGCGTGCCGGCGTGCTGCTCGCCTTCCAGATCTTCCGACACCAACTCGGCATAGCCGATGATTTGGTTGATCGGCGTGCGCAGGTCGTGGCGCAGCGCTCCGATGAGAGACTCCTCGTTGGAGGATGAATCAGGCATCGGGAAGAAATTTGCCGATTTTTTCGAGCAGGCGAGGCAGTTCGATCGGTTTCGTGTCGTAATCGTCGCAACCCGCCGCGAGCGCCTTTTCACGGTCCCCCGCCATGGCGTGCGCCGTGAGTGCGATCACCGGTATGGAAGCCGTGGCGGCATCGGCCTTGATCGCCCGGGTGGCCGCCCATCCGTCCAACACCGGCAAGCTCATGTCCATCAGCACCAGGTCGGGCTTTTCGCAGCGAGCCATGTCCACACCCTGCTGACCATCCACCGCCATAACCACGGTGAAACCGCGTTTGGCCAAGCGACGGGACAGCATGTCGCGATTCATTTCGTTGTCTTCGACGATGAGGATTTTAGCCATGTTGGTCGGATTTCAGTTCGTGATCGATTGCCTGGAGAAGACGCGTCTTGTCGAAAGGCTTGGTCAAGTAAGCATCGGCGCCAAGGGCAAACCCCATCGGACGATCATCGACCATCGTCATCATGACGACCGGAATTTTCGACGTGAGCGGATCCGATTTAAGCGAAGTCAGCACCGCCCAACCGTCCATGCTGGGCATCATGACATCCAGCGTGATGAGGTCCGGCTCGCGCTCACGGGCCAGAGCAAGCCCTTCGCTGCCACTGGATGCGGTGATTACGGCAAAGCTTTCTTTCTCCAAAATCCGCCGCAGCAGGTCACGGGAACTGGCATCATCATCAATCACCAGCAACGTGCCGCGAAGACCATCGACAGCGGGTGACTCCGCTCGAGCCCCGTCTGCCGGTTCCTCGACGGGCGCAGCTTCGCTCGCCTCCACCGGCAATGTCGCGGTGAAGATGCTCCCGCGACCAGGCTCGCTCTGCACCGTAATATCACCCCCGAGCATGCGGCAGAACTTGCGGCTGATCGCCAAACCGAGACCGGTCCCGCCATACTTGCGGGTCGTTGATGCATCGGCCTGCGTGAATTCGGTGAAAAGTTTTTCCATCTGCTCCGGCACCATTCCGATACCGGTGTCGCGGACGGCGAAGTGCACCAAGCCTTCATGGCCCCGGGTGATTTCGAGCGTGATCTTGCCTTTCTCTGTGAATTTGCAGGCGTTGCTTAGCAGGTTGAAAAGCGTCTGGCGCAGCTTGGTCAAATCGGTGCGCATATTCCCGGCATCCGGCGGACATATCAGCTCGAAGGTGTTGCTGTTTTTTGCCACCAAAGGCTCGACAGTCGCCGCCACGTCGCGCGCCGTCTGGTTGATGTCGACTTGCTCCAGATAAACGGTCATGCGCCCCGCCTCGATCTTCGAGAGATCGAGGATGTCGTTGATCAGTTGGAGCAAGTGCTTGGCCGATGAGAGAATTTTTTGCAGGTCAGACTGCATCCACTTTTCGTCCGTATCCTCGGATTCCTCGAGCAGCATCTCACTGTACCCGATGATGGCATTCATCGGGGTGCGGAGTTCGTGGCTCATGTTGGCCAAAAACGCGCTCTTGGTACGGTTGGCTTCCTGCGCCTGCTCGCGGGCCACCTCGGCCTCAGCCACCGCCTGTTTGAGTTCCGTGGTGCGCTCGGCCACGGTTTTTTCAAGGTCCGCATTCCATCCGGCCAGTCTCTCCTCGCGCTGTTTGATCTCGCCGGCCATGCGGGTGAAGGCCCGGCCGAGGTCTCCCACCTCATCCCCCCGGCGCAAAAGCGGCAGCAGCTTCTCGCTGTCGTGATGTCCCGCCTCCAAATCGGCCGCCGCACGGCCCAGTTCCTTGAGGGGTGAAGCAACGCGGCGGGCCACGATCGAAACCACAACCAACAAAAGCACCAACCCGAGTATACCGACCGCGGCCGACCGCTGGGCCAACGAACGCAAGGGGAGCATCACGGCCGCCTGCGGCACATCCAACACGACCTTCCACCCCGTCAACGGCGCCGAGGCCCAGTAAGCAATCCGCCGCTGCACCCCTTCCCCGTACTCCGCAAAACCAGCATCCTGGGCAAGGATCTGCTCACCAACCGGCAAATCGCGGGCATTTACCCCGGCGTTGCCCTGACCGATCATCATAGCTTTGTCCGGGTGCGCGATAATGGTCCCTTGGGCGCTGAGCAGGTAAGCGTAGTCGTTCTCCACCCCCGCATGCTGGGCCAGCTGTAGATCCACTTTTTTGAGCAACTCCTGCATGTCGGACAACGCAATATCGATGCCCGCCACACCATAAAACTTTTCCTCCGGCCCCAGAATCGGGGCCGTCACGCTGAGCATGGTGACCTCCGATCCACCTTCGTCAAAGTAAGGCTCGGTAAAATAAAGTTTACCTGTCTTCTTCGGCCCCCAATACCACTGCGTGGTCTCGGTCTCCTTGTCATAGGGATTCCTGTTGATCACCTGAGCGGGAAAGGAATTTCGATCGACCCATGGCATCGACATCGGATCCCGGTAATCCGCCCCTTCAAATGTGTAAAAAACCCCGAAGACCTCCTCCGGCGGAAAATTTTGCAGAATCTCGCGCAACTCCTCGAGCACATTGGGCGGCGGGGACGGACCGCGCACCGCCTGCCGCGCCGCCATCGTGGTTACCACCGACGCGACGCGACCGATGAGCGCATCGATTTCCGTGGCATGTAACTCCACCTCGACCAGCGCTTCGGCATTGGTCTGGCGAAGAATCAACTTGCGGGCCGAGGTATAGGCCAGCAGCACCAAGGCAACCAGCACGGTCCCCGCTGTGATGGCTGTCCACAACGAGAGCTGACCGGCCAGTGTGTTGAGCCCGAAAAAGCGCCTCATGAAATGCCCACTATCTATCCCCGGCACCCATCCCCCGCAATGTCTTATCAATGTTGAAAAATACCTTGCTGGCGGCAACCGGGGCGGGTCACATTCCAACCCATGCAATGTACCTTCGCCAACGATGGGGATATCCTCATCGCCTCCCCCTCCGGCCGGATCGACACAAACACCTACAACGATTTTAAAAACCTTCTCCACACAGAGCTGGATACAACCGGCGCCAAACACCTCGTCATCGATCTCGCGGATCTTGAATACGTGAGCAGTGCCGGTTTCCGCGAATTTTTCCTGGCCGGTCGCCGCTTGAGCCGTGCGGGTGGAACTCTCGCCGTCTGCAACTTCCAACCGCAGGTCAAAGAACTCTTCGAAATTGCCCAGTTCATGACTGCTTACGGTGTGCACGAAACGCGCGAAGCGGCTATCGCCGCCGCCAAAAGCGCCTGATGGAAATCTCCCGGCACGACGACCAAAGCTTGACCGTGCTCAGCTTGCGCGGGCGGCTTGACCATGCCAGCGCGGACGCTCTCCAGAAAGCTTCCACCCAAGCCATCGACGAGGGTTGCCGCTTCTTGATCATCGAAATGACCGACGTGGACTTCATCGCCAGCGTTGGCATCCGCGCCCTTATTCGTCCCTCCCAAGCCATCGCCAAACTCGGCGGTAAACTCTCCGTCACCGACCTCAAGCCGCAGATGCGTGAATTCTTCAAGCTCACCGGCCTAGATCAGATGTTCATCGTCCACGACTCCGTGGCCAATGCCCGCGCGGCCCTCGCTTCTTAGCGCAGCCTTCCGGCCGCGCGCCGTGAAAAAATCAGCAAATTCAGGATTTTCCCTTGGCAACAACTTGAGCAGCCTCGCTTGCATTGGCCGAGATCTTATCCCAGTCGTTCATCTTGATCAGGTCGCGCGGAGCGATCCAAGAGCCACCGATGGCCGCGATGAGCGGATCTTTGAGATAGTCGCCGGCATTCTTTGTCGTGATTCCACCCAAGGGGATATAGCGCAGGCCCAAGTGTGCGTAGGGCGCAGCCAGAGCACGCAGGTAAGCCAATCCCCCGAGCTGCTCCGCCGGGAAAAACTTCAACAAGCGGCAACCGTGCTCGAGCGCGATCTCGATATCTGTCGGCGTGGCAATACCCGGGCCAAAAGAAAATCCGGCATCACGTGCGGCAGACAGCAATCGCGGATTGCATCCCGGAGACACACCGAATGCTGCACCGGCCTCGCGCGCGGCATGCAATTGGTCCACCGTCAGAATCGTTCCGATACCCGCGATCATCTCAGGCACATCTCGACGGATGGCCCGCAAAGCGTCGAGCGCTGCGGGGGTGCGCAGGGTCAGTTCCATCACCTCAACTCCACCCGCCAACAGCGCGCGCGCCAGCGGCACCGCGTCGTTGGCGTCGTCCACGATCAGGACTGCCACGACTCCGGCGGCCGACACCTTGTCGGCCAGGGCTTGATCGAAAAGCGGTTGGTTCATCAATCGGAAATCAGCGTTCGACGCGCGCCCCGCCGCCTCCTGCGAGCTTTTTGACCTCGGCCAGTGACACCATGGAAGTATCGCCTGGCGTGGTCATGGCCAGCGCTCCGTGCGCCGCGCCGTAATCGACGGCCATCTGCGGATCCGCGCCAGACAAAAACCCGTAGATCAACCCGGAGGCAAAGCTGTCGCCGCCGCCCACGCGATCCATGATTTCGAGGCCCGGTCGGTGCTTGGCTTCGTAAAATTTTCCGTTGGCCCAGCAGATCGCCCCCCAATCGTTGACCGTGGCGCTCTTGACCGATCGCAGCGTGGTGGCGACCGCCTTGAAATTGGGGTAGACCTCAACAGCGCGTAGGATCATTTTTTTGAAACTTGCGGCATCCAAGTTGGTCAGGTTGTCGTCCGCGCCCTCGACCTCCAAACCCAGGCAGGCGGTGAAATCCTCTTCGTTGCCGATCATCACATCGACGTGGCGGGCAATGCGCTGATTCACCTCGCGGGCTTTGTCATGGCCGCCAATTGATTTCCAGAGAGATGGACGATAATTAAGGTCATAGGAAACCACCACGCCGTACTCGCGCGCTTTGGCCGTTGCTTCCACCACGAGTTCGGCGGTCGTCTCGCTCAAGGCCGCAAAAATGCCACCGGTGTGAAACCATCGCGTGCCCAGACGACCGAAAATTTCGTCCCAGTCAAAATCACCCGGCTTGAGTTGCGACGCGGCGGTGAGTCCGCGGTCGGAGACCCCGACAGCTCCGCGCACGCCGAAACCCCGCTCGGTGAAATTGAGGCCGTTGCGCACCGCGCGACCGATACCGTCATAAGGCACCCATTTGACGAGCGACAAATCGACACCGCCCTGCAGGATAAAATCCTCGAGCAGTCGCCCGATGTCGTTGTCGGCGAAAGCGGAGACGAGGGCGGTACGCTGGCCGAAACAGCGCCGCAAGCCACGCGCCACATTGTATTCACCCCCACCCTCCCATGCGCGGAATTGCCGCGCCGTGCGGATGCGCCCCTCGCCCGGGTCGAGACGAAGCATGACTTCACCCAGCGAAATCTCATCGTAGCTGACGCCGGCAGCTGGTCGGAGGTCGAACAAACTCATGGCCGGAGATTCCTACTTCAAAGCCGGCACATCAAGCCAGCGGCGCTCGGACCAGGATTGAAGGCCAAGCTCAGCCAACTGCACCCCTTTGGCGCCTTCGCGCAGCGACCAAGGGAACGGCTCGTCCTTCACGACGTGGCGAAGAAAAAGCTCCCACTGAACTTTGAACGCATTGTCGAATGCGTCGTTGGTCGGCTGGGTGATCCAGCCATCCTTGTAATCGATCGGGCTGTCCATGTCGGGATTCCACACGCAGCGGGGCGTGGCTGAACCGTGCTGCACGGTGCAGTTGCGCAGTCCGGCCACCGCAGAACCCTCTGTGCCGTCGACCTGCAAGGTGAGCAGGTCGTCGCGTTTGACGCGCACGCACCAAGAGGAATTGAAGTGGCAGACAACGCCATTGGTCAGCTCGAACGTCGCGTAGGCGGAATCATCGGCGGTGCATTTGTAGGGTTCACCGTTTTCATCCCAGCGCTGAGGGATATGCGTAGCACCAAGGCAACTGACAGACTTGATGTCACCGAACAGGTTCTGGATCACGTATTGCCAGTGGCAGAGCATGTCCACAATGATACCGCCGTCGTCTTCCTTGCGGTAGTTCCACGATGGGCGCTGCAACTTCTCGTGCTCGCCGGTGAAGACCCAATAACCAAACTCGCCACGCACCGAGAGAATTTTTCCGAAAAATCCGGTGTCGATGAGATACTTGAGCTTGAGCAACCCCGGAAGCCAGAGTTTGTCCTGAACGACGCCGTTTTTGAGTCCGGCCTCTTCCGCTTCCTTGGCCAGCGCGAGGGCCTCGGCCGAGGTGGTGGCCGTCGGCTTCTCGCAATAGATGTGCTTGCCCGCCGCCATAGCTTTGCGCACGCCCGCCGGACGCTGCCCGGTCAGCGTGGAGTCGAAGTAAATAACGTTGTGCTTGTCCTTGAGTGCGGCCTCGAGATCGGTCGTGAAACGTTTCACACCGGTGCGGGCGGCTAGGGCTGCGAGCTTCGATTCACTGCGCCCGACAAGGATCGGGTCCGGCATGATAATTTCGTCATCGCTGATTTTGATCCCACCTTGGTCGATGATCGCTTTGATCGAGCGGATCAAATGCTGGTTGGTTCCCATGCGACCCGTGACGCCGTTCATAATGATTCCGATTTTATGTTCTTTCATAATTTTACTCCGGTTTTTTGGTGCACTGCGGTTGAGCGCCGGCCGGCAAAGGAGGGACATCGACGCCAGCGACCGGCAACGTGCCGTCGAGTTCCTGACGCCAATGCGCCACGTCTCCCGCCGGGCCGTAAACATAGATCATGCGCATCGGCGTGGCTCCGGTGTTGGTCAGTTGGTGAAAAACGCCCGAGGGAATGTAGGCGGCTTGCCCTGCTTTGATGGCCCGCCGTTCTTCGCCGAGACACATTTCCCCCTCACCCTCGACAATGAAATAAATCTCCTCCTGCTCCTGGTTATGCCAAGGCACTTGGCCGCCGTTGGGCTCCAGCGTCACATGGCCCATGGCGAAGTTTGTGGCTTGAATGGGAGAGAGCCCCCCGACGAGGTTTTGCGTGCGTCGCCGCGCGGGATACGTGCGGCCTGCGATTTGAGCGAGGTCGGCGATGATCATGAGTAGAACGTGAGATAAGGCCCTTGGCCGGCGAGGCGCAGCAGGTAGAGAGCCAGTTCGCGGGCGTGGTAATCGCCCCACATGGCAGCTTCCCCGCATGGAACTTTGCGCCCCTCAGGAATGTGATCCCAGCCATTCGGACGATGGTAAACCGTGTGCAGTAACAAGCCCTCGTGGTTCGGATCGGTGCTCAGATATGGCTCCGCAAACAGCGTCCGCGCCGTGGTCAAACCCGCCGCCGAGTATTTACGTCCGGCCTCGGGTTCGCCGTGGTTCTCCAGCCAGCGTCCGAGGCGCAGCAGCCCCTGTGCGGAAATCGCGGCCGCCGAGCTGTCCACCGGCTCGTGGTCGTTGAAAGGCTCGGCCGGACGATCCAAGTAGTTGCCCATCTCGGCCAAACCGGGAGCACCGGTGTCCCAATAAGGAATACCGTCGGTCGGCGTATGCTCGAGGTAAAAATCAGCCGCCGCTTTGGCCGTCTCGAGAAAGCGTCCGATCACGGCCTCTTTGCCGCCGTAGGGCTCGAATTCGGCGGCCGGGAGCGTTTCGAGAAACTCCATCTGCTCGGGATAACCGCAGAGCACCCATGCGTGACCGCGTGTCCACGTGGTGAAAGGCGAGTAGCCCTGCTGGGAACTTGGACAGCGGTAGTTGCCGTCGTTCGTATTGAAAACGGACTCGTGCACCACGCGTCCACGCACATCATAAATATCGCGACCTTTGCCGAAATACACGTTGTAGCGCGACGTGGTGTCGGCATGCTGGATGATACGCCCGAGCAAGGATACCGCCTTGTCGTTCTCGCCCATAAGGCGATGCCCCAACAGATGGGCGACACCCAGAGCGCGCATCGTGCGGATGGTATCGGAGAAAAGCGAATGCGGACCGTTGAACGAGTAAACATATCCAAGTTCCGGCGTGAGCTGGGTCCATCGTGCCGCCTGCACCGCACCGCTGGCCTTGAGCGCGAGGTCGTAGAAATGCCCCTCCCAAGCATCCTCAGGCAACCGACCCTCGCTTAAAAGACGGCGCAAATTGCCATAAGTGCTCACATTGTTGAATCCGTGATCATGCACACCGGTGTGCGTGACATGCGGAGCCATCAACTTGAGCGTCCCCTCGCGCCCTATGCGCAGCATCTCGTCGTCGCCCGTGGCGTCAAATTGCAAAATGGCTGCGCCGAACTGGAAACCTTGGGTCCACTCGGTCCAACCGCGCGAAGTGTAGCGCCCCTTGATCGTGAAAACTGGCGTGCCATCGGAATCCTTCCAACGCTTTTGCAGAGAGAGGATTTTTGGCGCGGACGCCTCGAAGACCGTACGCGCCGCTTTCTCCAAGCTTTGCGCCGTGAGGGAATTGTCAGTTTTTATCATAATTTTGTTTCTTACAGTCGACGCAGCTGGAACCCGCCATCCACATCAATCACGGCACCGGTGCTGAACGGAAAATCGCCACGGCATAGCGAGGCAACGGCCAAGCCGATATCCTCCGGCGTGCCCCAGCGCTTTTGTGGCACCAGCCCCTCGGCGATGAGCTTGTCGTATTTGTCGGTCACCCCCGCCGTCATGTCTGTCTTCATGATGCCGGGCCTCACCTCGTAAACCTGCACGCCTTCGGCGGCGAGCCGCACGGACCACAGTTGCGCCGCCATGGCCAACCCCGCCTTAGCAATGCAGTATTCTCCACGGTTGACCGAGGCGGTGTGCACCGAAATCGAGGTCACGAAAACCAACTTGTAGCCGCCGGGCAGTAGCGATTGGCCCGGATGATCGAGCCACCACTTCGCCGCCAGCTGACTCAGAAAATACGGCCCGCGCAGATTCACCGCGATGACTTCATCGAAATTCTCTTCCTGCGCCACCGTGATATCCAACCGCGCCCGCGGCGCGATACCGGCGTTGTTGACCAATGCGTCGATGCGGCCGAACTCGCCGAGAACCGCATCCATCATGGCGACACGGTCCTGCGAGGAAGCCAAATGGGCGGACACCGGAAAAAACTTCTGATTTTTGTCCGCAGCAGCCTCGCGGCAAAGTTTCACCGCCTCGTCGGCGGCCGCGCGGTTCGAGGCGTAGTGGATCGCCAGGTCATAACCCATCTTGGCCAGCTGGAGAGCTATCCCTCGACCGAGGCCGCGGCTGGCGCCTGTGACTAAAGCAACGGGACGTGTCATGCCTGTATCTTTAACCACCGCGCCTCGGTGTCGCTATGCCTGAAAACGCTTTATTCAGCACAATAACGACTTTATTTATTGTGCTTATGGCCAAGCCTCCACCTGCTCCCGTCGAACCAATCCTTCTGCGCGATCTCTGCCTCCGCTGCGGGGAGTGGTCCGTGCGATCGCTGCGGGTGAACCGCCATCTCCAGCCCTTCGACCGCATGGCCCCGCACCGCCACCCCCAGGGACAACTGCTCCTTTACCTGCGCGGGTACGGCGAGCAACGCATCGGCCCCAAGCGATACTCCGTGGGCCCCGGTGCCGTATTTTTCATCCCGCCCGGCCGCATCCATGAGTTCCGCGAAAAAGCTCCGCGGCGCGCCATCTGCTTGGTGGCCAACCTCGGCGGAGCGGGCCCCAAGGCGCAGGGCGTCTCCTGCGGATGGCTTTCGGCGGAGGCCTTGGCTAAAGTACGCCAGCAAGTCGCCATTCTTTCGGCGGAAAGCGGACATAATCTGGAGCTGACCGCGGGCGGAGCCGCCCTGCTCATTATCGACACCTGTCGCGCCGCTTGCTCAAAAAATACCCCGCCATCACGCGCCGGCGCAGGCCTCACGGAACGTCTGCGCAGAGCTTTGCAGCCGGATGAACACTCGCCCTGGCCGCGCCCCGCGGAGTTGGCCCGGCGTGTCGGACTGCAAAAAGATTACCTCAACCGTCTCGTCAGCCGGGCTTGCGGTCTCACGCTGGGGCAGTGGCGCGACCGCGAACTGCTGCGCGCCGCGGAAAGCAAACTGCGACGCGGAGCGAAGGTCACCGCAGTGGCCGACGAACTGGGCTTTAATGACTCGAGTTATTTTGCCCGATGGTTCCGCAAACAAACCGGACTTACTCCCGTGCAATGGCGGGGGGATTTAACATCGGGTTAACAAAAGTTTTCCCACGTTCAAGAGTGCCGGCGGAGGGGGTCGAACCCACACGCCCTTGCGGGCAACGGATTTTGAGTCCGTCGCGTCTGCCAGTTCCGCCACGCCGGCTTGGTCGAAATATCAAAAAATTTAAAAGGAAATGTGGGTTGGGTGGGACTCGAACCCACAACCAACGCCTTAAAAGGGCGCTGCTCTACCATTGAGCTACCAACCCGTTAGGGAGCGCGGCAAGTTAACGCCTCAAACGCACGACTCAAGATTTTTTCGCCAAACCGAGTTCCGCCAGCGCAGCTTTGACTTCGGCTGCATGATCACGGGTTTGGGCACCGCGCACGATCCAAACGACCTTGCCGTCCTTGATGATGAAAGACTGGCGCTTGGGAATCCCCATGATGTGGGGAACGCCGAAAGCATCGGCCACCACGGAGTCGGTGTCGGCCAGCAGAGTGAACGGAAGCTCGTATTTCTCGGCGAATTTTTTCTGACTTTCGACCGAGTCACCACTCACCCCGATGATCTGCACACCCGCGCTGCTGAAATCCGGAAAAGCATCCCGCAGCGAGCAAGCCTGCGCGGTGCATCCGCCGGTGTCGGCTTTGGGATAGAAATAAACGAGCGTGGGGCCTTTGGCATAGACGTCGGCCAAAGCGACCTCCACACCGTTCTGGTCTGAAGCTGTGACGCGGGGAGCTTCATCCCCGACAGCAAGAGCATGAGCCGCCGGGCGCAGTCCGAGAAATGAGAGCACGGCCAGAGAAGCTGGAAGAATATTTTTCATGAGCTAAAATTAAACTTCACATCCCTCAGGCACAAGCTGCACTTGCCATTTGGGCCACGGCACCGAAATCATGTCCACTTCATGACCAGCACGCAAACAGCCCCGGGACGCTGGAGAATTTCCCTCGCATTTGCCGTCTCTGCGGCCGCGGCGCTGGCTGCTCTGATCGCCCTGCGTGGACCAGACGCCATCGGGCTCTCCGTCGCGCAGGCGGTCGGCACATGGAAGCTGTCGGGCCCAGCCATGTGGGACGGGCTGATGCCGCTCGGCGTGCTTGGACAAAGTTTGTTTACGCTCGCGGAAACGCGCGGTTGGCAAAACGCCCACGTGGCGGTCGCATGGCTGTCAATTCTCTGCTGGTTTGTCTCGCTTCCGGCCAAAACCTGGCGCGGGCTTTTTCCGCTGGTTCCCGCTTTGCTGGCGGCGGTGCTGTCCAGCCCGGCCAGCGGATTCACGGGATTCGGTCTGGCCGTGCTGGTTGCTTCGGCTTGGCGGTCATTTTCAAAGTATCAACGGAACGATGTCATCATGGTGACCGTCCCGATTTTAGGCTGGCTGATTGTTTGGCTCTCCCCGGGGGCATGGATTTTGATGATGGCCGCTCTGGTCGAATTGTTGCAACGGCTGGGCTGGAAACGTTGGTTGGCGACAACCGCTCTTGTCGTCACCCTCACCCAACTCACCCCGCGGGGCTTTGACTTCTGGAGCGAGGCTTGGATTTTCCTGCGTTGGTCACCCCAAGCATCATTGGATGCAGCCGGAACAACGGCCTTGTTGATCACCCTTGTCGTGTTGCTGTTGGCGGGAGTTCATCTGGTGCGCGAGGGATCATCAGGAGTCGCGGCGGCTCCACTTTTGCTTTTGCTGGCCGCAGGCGCGGGGCAGACCGCTTATCTATGGCCGGCCGCTCTGTGGATGATGCCGTGCTGGCCGGCCGCCAAGGAGCAATTGGGACGGACGGGTTTCCGTATCCGCTGGTTTATCGGCTTGGCCATGGTCTTGGGGGCGTCTGGGCTGATTCTCCTGCCGGCCAAGACTGCCTGGCCGCGCTGGTACAGCCTCGCCATGACGGATGCCGTAGTGCGCCCCACATTGACGCGCGAAGCATTGCCGGCCAAGGGGCCGGTGTACATCAACCCACAAGGTATGGGTCTGGCAAGGTTCAGCGGCCATTTGCCGGATGGTGCGTCAAGCGGGGATTCCTCCCGGCTGTCCCGAGAACCCTCCCTCTGGCGGGAACTGGACCGCACGACGCGCTACTCCGCCGTCTGGCTGCTGGGGGACAAATCAGACTACGCGCCGCTGGCTCGCCACCTCGGTGAGGCGCCCGATTGGAGGCTAGCTGCAGTTGATGCCACGGGGGTTCTTTTTCTCCGCCAGCCACACATCGAGGAGTTTGCCACGGAGCCCGCCCAACAATATGCGCGAGAGATGTGGGGGGGGGCGAACCGCTCACAATTTCTCGCCGGAGCTGCTTTGTCGAGCTTGGCGGCCAACTACCTCCCCGAGGCGGGAGAGCTCTCTCTCGCGGCCACAAGCAACTCCCGGCAATCCGCGCCGGCCGCCGCCGCGCATGCGCGTACGCTGATTGCGTCGGGCGTGATTCGGGAGGCTCTGGAAGAAAGTCTCCGCGCCACCAATCTCGACCCGAGATCCGTCGAAGCATGGGAGGTCCGCACCGAGGCTTTGCTCCACGCGGGCATGGTCAACGACGCCTACGCCGCGAGCCAACGCGCCACCCGACTCGCGCCCGGAGACACGGGAACGCTCTGGCTGGCCGCGCGAACCGCCCACGCGGCGCGGGCTTTCCAAACCGAGGCGGAGTTGCTCGAACAACTCACCTCCCTGACCGAGGGACGCGGCGGCGATGCAGGCTTTTATTATCTCTACCTCGGACAGTCGTACGCCAAACAGGGTCTCACCCGACCGGCCCTTTACAATTTGGAGAAAGCGGCGTCCGCTCCCGGTTTGACGGACGAACAACGTGGGCAGCTCCGGAAGGAAATTGAAGCGATTCTATCCTCCCCAGCCGCGCGCTAATTTCTTTCTGCTTAACCTGCAGCATTCACGCGATTATGGTTTTATTGTGAGTAAAAAATCCGCCCGTCGCCGCAAACAAGACATACGCAAATATTCCTCGCCTGTCCTCGACGGACCGGAACGCGCCCCCAGCCGCGCCATGCTTTATGCGGTCGGCTACCGCCAAGAGGACTTTGCCAAACCACAAATCGGCATCGCTTCGACTTGGAGCATGGTCACGCCTTGCAACATGCACCTCGATATCCTCGCCCGCGAAGCCGCCTCGGGCGCCAATAAAGCCGGCGGGAAGGGCGTGATCTTCAACACCATCACCATCTCTGACGGTATTTCCATGGGGACCGAAGGTATGAAGTATTCCCTCGTATCCCGCGAGGTGATAGCCGACTCGATCGAGACCGTCGTCGGTTGCGAAGGCTTCGACGGTTTTGTGGCCATCGGCGGATGCGACAAAAACATGCCGGGCTGCATGCTGGCCATCTCGCGCCTGAACCGCCCCTCCGTCTTTGTTTACGGTGGCACCATTTTGCCGGGCTGCCTCAACGGGCAAAACCTTGATGTCGTCTCCGTCTTCGAAGCGGTCGGACAACGCGCCGCCAACAAAATCTCCGACAAACAATTGCAGAAGATCGAGTCCTGCGCCATTCCCGGTCCCGGCTCCTGCGGCGGCATGTACACGGCGAACACTATGGCCTCCGCGATCGAAGCCATGGGTATGAGCCTGCCAAACAGCTCCACCCAAGCCGCTGTCTCCGATCACAAAAAACAGGACGCGCGCGACGCCGGGGCCGCCGTTCTCAATCTTCTCAAACGCGGCATCCTTCCGTCGGACATCATCACCCGGGAGGCCTTTGAAAACGCTCTCACTGTGATTATCGCCCTCGGGGGCTCGACCAATGCCGTGCTGCACATGCTGGCGATGGCTCATGCAGCCGATGTAAAACTCTCCATCGACGACTTCACCCGCATCGGCCGCCGCGTTCCCGTGCTGGCCGACCTCAAACCCAGCGGCAAATTCGTCGTCTCTGAATTGGTTTCGATCGGCGGTATCGTTCCGATGATGAAAGAGCTTCTCTCCGCCGGCTTGCTCCATGGCGACTGCCTCACGGTCACCGGCCAGACGCTCAAACAAAACCTCGCCCGCTGCAAACCTTACCCCAAAGGCCAAATGGTCATGCGACCACTGAGTAACCCGATAAAGAAAGACAGCCACCTCGTCATTCTTTACGGCAACCTCGCCCCAGGTGGCTCCGTCGCGAAAATTTCCGGCAAGGAAGGTGAAAAATTCAGCGGCAGAGCCCGGGTCTTCGATTCCGAGGAGAAAGCTCTCTCCGCCATTCTCGATGGCGCGGTAAAAAAGGGCGATGTCGTCGTGATCCGCTATGAAGGACCAAAGGGCGGACCCGGCATGCGTGAAATGCTGGGACCCACCTCTGCCGTCATGGGCAAGGGCCTCGGGCAAGATGTCGCTTTGATCACCGATGGACGCTTCTCCGGCGGGACCCACGGATTTGTCGTCGGCCATATCACCCCCGAAGCATACGACGGCGGCCCGTTGGCCTTGGTCAAAAACGGCGACCCGATCGAGATCGACGCCGTCAAACACACCCTCAATCTGGGCATTACCGCGGCCGAACTCAAAAAGCGCCGCGCCAAATGGAAACAGCCCAAACCTCGCTACCACCGTGGCGTGTTGGCCAAGTATGCGGCCACCGTCACCAGCGCATCCTTGGGAGCCGTGACCGACGCCGGACTGTAAATGCTACGCGCGGTCATCTTCGATTGGGACGGCGTGGTGGTGGACTCGTCCGCTCTCCACGAGCGCAGTTGGGAAATTGTCGCCGCCCGGAGCGGTCTTCCACTGCCGGCCGATCATTTCAAACGAGGCTTCGGCAAAAAAAACAATGTCATCATACCCGACCTCGGGTGGGCCACCGACACCGAGGAGATCGCGTTGCTGGCCCACGAAAAAGAAGAGACCTACCGCGAACTGGTCCGGGAACATGGCATTGCTCCCTTGGCCGGGGTCCGGGAACTTCTCCAAGCCCTGCAAACCAACAGCATCCCGGCCGCCATTGGTTCATCCACCGAGCGCGCCAATTTGGATCTCTTGCTCGATTTGATGGATCTGCGCCGATTTTTCCAAGTGATCGTCTCCGGCGAGGAAGTCACCCATGGCAAACCTGACCCTTCGATTTTCCTGCTGGCTGCCGAGCGACTTGGCCAAGCCCCGCAGGATTGTCTCGTCATCGAGGATGCGCACGTCGGCATCACAGCCGCCCGCCGCGCCGGCATGCCCGTTCTGGCGGTGGCCACCACCCATCCGCTCTCGGAGTTGCAAAATGCCGACTCCGCCGTGGAAAGCCTCTCCTTGGTTACCCCGGAGGCTTTGCAGCAACTCGCCGGATTGTAAAAATCTTGTCCCAATCGCTTGCGCTCCCGCAGGTTTGATGAAAGATTTCCGCTATGCGGAAAGCGTCAACTCTCAGCCATCGGCTTGAATTTCGTTTACCCGACCACGCTCCTGCCCTGCGCACCGTGGTGTGTTTGATTGAGGAAAATCTCGCCTGTCATCCCTCACCCAATGCCAAGCTCGAAGGCCTCGACGGCGAGTGGGGCGAAGATATTGCCCGCTCATGGACAGCCCTTCATGAGATCATGGTGCAGCTTGAAGAAGCCGCCGACCGCCTTGATGCCGCTTGCCAGCGGGCCGACTGCTGATCAACGGTCTCCGAAGGATATTCCGACAGAGCGGGCCGCTAATACCGTCTCCGAGTCCGGTTCCACCGTGCGCAGCTTGCGCACCGCTTTGGCAATCGGAACCCCGCCGACATGGTAATTGAGATATGTCACCATGTGGCCGAATTTTCCTTGGGCAATCAAGCGCACCGCCCCCACCCCGAATCTTGTCGCAAGTATCCGATCCAAGGCACTGGGCGTCCCACCGCGTTGCAAATGGCCGAGCATGACAAAGCGCGCTTCTTGGCCGGTCGCCGATTCCAAATCCTCGGCCAAACGCTCGCCGATTCCGCCCAACCGGACCTCACCCGCGCCGCGCAGTTTTGCTTTTTTGGTGACAAGCTTGCCTTGCCCCTGCTCCTTGGCTCCTTCTGCCACGACAATCATCGTGCTGCCGAAACCGTCCGACTTGCGTTGCTTGAGCAAATCAACGAGGAAGTCCTTGCGGTAGGGTATCTCGGGAATCAACACCACATCCGCGCCGCCGCCCAGACCACCATGCAGGGCAATCCATCCGGCATGGCGCCCCATCACCTCGACCACCATGATGCGCTTGTGGCTGCGGGCTGTCGTATGTAACCGGTCGAGAGCATCCACCACCACGGCGGTGGCCGAGTCGAAACCGAATGTCATCGCCGTGGCGGACAAATCGTTGTCGATCGTCTTCGGCACGCCGACCACGGGCACTCCCGCTGCATGCAGCTGCAACGCGGTGCTCAACGAGCCGTCGCCCCCGATGCAGACGAGGGCGTCGAGGCCAAGACCTTCGAATGTCTCCCGCGCTTCGCGCAAAATCTCCCGCGGGATTTTCGCGGTTTTCCCCTCGCCCACTTTGGCGGCAAATCGCCCGCGGTTGACCGTGCCCAGGATCGTTCCACCCATCGGCATGATGCTGTCCACTCCATTAGCATCGAGCTTGCGGTAGCGCACCGGCGAGAGCATGCCTTCGTACCCGTCGGCAAACCCGACAACATCCCAACCCTGCTCATGGGCCGCCCGCACCACACCGCGAATCACGGCATTGAGCCCCGGACAATCTCCACCACTGGTAAGGACACCGATTTTTCCGATTTTGCCACGCTTCATAAGAAACTGTCGCAGCAGGTTCAGTGCCAAACCTGACCAAACAAATAATCTCAGCTTCCCGAATCGTCTTTCAGCATAGCCGCGAGGCGTTTGTCGGGCCCAGCTCCAAGTTCAAGAGCCTTCTCGTAGTGGCGCTTGGCCAACGCGATCGAAGGAGGCTTGGCCGTGGCGTAAATAACAGCGAGGTTAAAGTGAGCCTCCGCGTAATCCGGCTTCACCGTGACGGCCCGGCGGAGGGCTTGTTCTGCCTTGCCGAATTGGCCAATCTGGCTCGAGGCGACGCCCAGATAGTTCAACGTAATCGGGTCGTCGGTTACAGACGAGTTGGCCCGCTCAAGGTAAGCGATGGCGTCGTCGATGCGGTTTTGCTCGATCATGACAGCACCCAGCGTCGTGAGACTGAATGCGTCGTCGGGAGAAACTTTGATCGCTTTCTCCAGCGCCAACTGGGCGGCGGTGAGCTTGCCCTGCCGGAACTGCGAAACCCCCAGATTGGCCAAGGCCACGACATTGTCCGGCTGCAAGTCGAGGAACTGCTGGTACAACTTCTCCGCACCGGAAAAGTTACCGCGCACAAATTGATCCCGCGCTTCATTGATCAATGCGACGACTTCCGGCGGCAAGGTTTGCCCCGCGCCGGCCGTCGCTTCGCTCGAAACGGTTGCGGTTGAATCTTCGGGAGCGGGAGCCGGCGCAGGCGCAGTAGCGCTCGAGGAACTTGGGGCAGCTTCTCCAGCCAGAGAATTGCCCACCTGCGGTTTCAAGACTTCGATCGCGGCGGAGATCGTACCCGTATTCGCGTCGGTATCCATCAGCGTGATGACGGGGCGCTTCAACATTTCCTGCTCGGTCTCGGTCAACTCCAAGGTCGGTTTGGCCAACTCGTTGATTTTGTCGTTGAGTGTATCGGAGCGGATTTCCAAACGGGCCATTTCCTCCTGGGCAAGGCGGTAAGCCTGTTCGCGCCGGGCCTGCTCTTTGATCTGCCGCATGATAATGCCGCGGAGAACCTCGTTTTCCTCCTGGATAATTTTCGCGTCGGCCGCGGTGACATCGCCGAGCTTGATCGCCGCCAGGGCCCCTGTGACCTCGTCATATTGTTTGAGCAGCTGGTCATTGACCGCCTGCAATTGGTCGAAGCGTGCACGGTCGTCTTGGAGTTTCGTTTGAGCATCGGCCAGTTCGGCTCGGACTTTGTCCAAATCGCCCTGCAACCCGGCAATGACCTGCTCCTTGGCCGAGGCGTCGCTTTCCATGCCCTCGATTTTGCCGGCGGCTTCAGTCAGTTTTTCCTCAAGCAGGCGGTTGGCCTCGATCAGTTCAGCCGATTTTTCGAGGGCGGACTTGGCCTCGGTGGCTTGCAGCTGAGCTTCGTCACGCGCGGCGATGAGCTGAGTTCGCTCCTCCTCCAACTCCAAGACCCGGGCCGCCACCCGCTGGATTTCTTCCTTCGCGCTTGCCGCATCGCGGACGGCTTCATCGCGGGCCGTTACCAATGTGTCGCGTTCTTGCTCGAGTTCGCCGGCGCGCGTTTTGGCCGCCTCGGCTTCCTGCTGGGCAGTGGTGAGTCGGCCAGTCAATTCATCAATTTGCAGGGCTTTGGCCTGGACTTGGCCCTGCAATTCCTCTTTTTCGGCGGCAGCCGCAGCCAGCGTTTCTTCCTGCTTCTGCGCCAGATCGGTCAGGCGTTGGAGCTCCTCTTGGGCGCCCCCGGATTGCGAGGCCCCGCTCTCGCCGACCTCTTTGAGCTGACGCAGTTGGGTATTTAGATCAACCACGGAAACCTTGGTCTTCTCCAATTCCATGCTCACGTTGAGCAGATCTGCCTCGTTTTGCTTCAACTCGGTCTCGAGTTGCTCCCCGCGCTTGCGTTCGATTTGGAGTTGTTGCCGCAATTTATCGACGTCGGCTCCCGCCGCACCGGCATCGGCAGCGACTACAGCCTCACCGGATTCCGCATCTTCTCCCCCCAATGAAATGGAAATGGTCGGCGGGACGCTCTCGCGGCGCGGCGGCCTCACCGGCGGCAACACATCATCCTCCCCGCCATCGGTCATCACCAAGTCAGGCGGAGGTCCCAAGGTCGGAGAATCGAGCGAGCCTTCCAGTCGGACGATCGCCTCCTGTGTTCTGCGCAAACGAAAATCAACAACCAGCGGCTGCCAGTCGGGATTTTGCGCTTTGATCTGGCTCAGCTGCGTGGCGACGTAACGGAATTTGGCGATGGCATCGGCCGCGCGCCCCTCGCGTTCGAGGCGCTCGCCTCGTTGATATTCCTGATAAGCCGAAAAGAAACCTTTCGAGGGATCATCTTGGGCCTGCACGGGCGCCCCACAGGACGCCGCCAGAACCATAATGAGGATGATTGTCCGGACCGTTTGCATCAATCTGACGATCATAGGACAGAGTTCGGAAAAATCAATGGCGGCGCACTTAATCGCCCTTTGATCATTCCGGCGCAGTTTGACAGGTTCCCGCGCGCCCGCTAAATTTTACGCCTTATGGGGAAACCCCACCCATGATTCCCATGGACTCCCTGCTCGACAGGCATGTGCTGGTGCTGAACCGGTTGTGGCAGGCCGTTAATGTCTGCAGCGCCCGACGCGCTTTTGCTTTGCTTTATCAAGGGCACGCCAATGTCGTATGGCGTGACCAAGAGGACAATTACCTCACTCACGATTTCGCCAGTTGGCACGACTTTTCGCAGTCCGAACCTGACGATGACATGGTGCAATCCGTGCGCTTCAAAATCCGCGTCCCTACTGTTGTCGTCCTGTTGCTTTTCGATCGCCTTCCCAGCAAAGAGGTCAAATTCACCCGACAGAACATCTACGACCGCGATAACCACACCTGCCAATATTGCGCGCGCACCCTCGACCGCAACGAACTCAATCTCGACCACGTGCTGCCCCGCCAGCGAGGCGGCCAGACCACTTGGGAAAATGTCGTCTGCAGTTGCATTCCGTGCAACACCCGCAAGGGTAACCGCCTGCCGCACGAAGCCAACATGCGGCTTCTCAAAGAACCGAAACGTCCCCGCTGGCGCCCGTTCATTCATCTCACCTACTCGTCTGCGGTCCACGAGAGTTGGAAACACTTCGTTGATGTGGGGTGCTGGAACGTCGAACTGGGTGATTGACGAAATTTTTTTCCCAGGCTTGCCTTTTTGTGACGGGAATTGGTAATAAGTAAGACCTTCATGAAACCCCTCGTTACCATTATAGCCTCGGTCCTCCTCACCTCGCTGGCTCTGGCCGACATACAGCAACCGCCTTCATCGGAATGGGGCCCGACCCGCAAACTCGGCCGCGGCTTGGGCAACATATGTTTCGGTATCACCGAAATTCCCGACTCCATGCTTTCGGTCAACTACTTTGAAGGTAACTCGGCCGCTTTCAGTTACGGTATTGTTCGCGGTGTAGGTCGCACATTTGCCCGCATCGGATACGGGCTCTACGACACGTTCCTCTTTCCCTTCCCCACCTACAAAGGAACCTACGCACCACCTTACCGCAGCAACGTGCAGTGGATCTGGAGCGGCTACTCCGAATTTCCTCCCGAACTGCTCTTCGAATCACGCTATCCCTACGTGCGCGATAATCAGCAGGATCCCTGATCTCAGGCAACGCCGATCATACGTCCTTGTGCGGCTTGTAGCCGCCCACGAATGCCCTGCGGAATTCGTCAAAACGGCCCTGCTCGATAGCCTCGCGCACCTTCGCCATCAGGCCGGTGTAAAAGTGCAGGTTGTGTAGTGAGATCAACCGCAAGCCGAGGATTTCTTCGGCTTTGACCAAGTGCCGGAGGTAAGCGCGCGAAAAATTCGCGCACGCATAGCAATCACACCCCTCCTCGATCGGTCCCTCGTCGAGCGTGAAACACGCGTTCTTCAAATTGAGTGTTCCTGCAGCCGTGAAAGCCGTTCCGTTGCGCGCCACCCGTGTCGGCAGCACGCAATCAAACATGTCTATCCCGCGCGCCACCAACTCGACCATCTGAGGCGGAGTGCCCAAGCCCATTGCATAGCGGGGCCGTTCCACCGGCAGGTGCGGCACGGCATATTCCACCGCTTTCATCATCTCGGGCTCCGGTTCGCCCACGCTCACCCCGCCCACCGCATAGCCGTCCCAACCCATCGCCACCAACTCCTGAGCGGACCGTGCCCGCAAATCCTCATGGCTCGACCCCTGCACAATTCCGAAAAGCAGAGGACGCTCACCTGCATCATTGCGGCCAGCCCACCAATCAAGGCAGCGCTTCTCCCAGCGCAAAGTCAGCCCGAGACTCTTGGAGGCGGCCTCATGCGTACAAGGGTGCGGTGGGCATTCATCGAATGCCATCACGATATCTGAGCCCAGCACCTGCTGGATTTCCATCGATGTCTCCGGTCCGATAAAACACGCTGCGCCGTCGAGATGATTTTGGAAATGCACCCCTTCCTCCGTGATACGGCGCAGTTTGGACAACGAGAACACTTGGAAACCGCCGCTATCCGTCAAGATCGGCCCGTCCCAGCCCATGAACCGGTGTAACCCACCCAACCGGCGGATCACCTCCAACCCGGGCCTCACAAACAAATGGTAGGTGTTGCCCAAGATCACCTGGGCATTGAGTTCGTGCAATTCACGGGGACTCACCGCCTTGACGGTTCCCTGTGTCCCCACCGGCATGAAGACTGGCGTCTCGATCACCCCGCGTCTGGTGCGAAGACGACCGCGACGGGCTGCGGAACTTTGGTCCGCAGCCAAGACCTCGAAACACCCGCTCACGCCCCTGTTTCCCAGACCGTGCACCCGCCCACGATCGTCCGGACCGCCCGACCTTTCAGCCGCCAGCCGTCAAACGGCGTATTGCGCGCTTTCGAGGCAAATTTTTTCTTGTCCACCACCCATTCGAGCCCCGGATCGAGCAGCGTCACATCGGCGGCTGCACCGATCGACAGCGTCCCGCGATCCAGGCCCAGCAAACGGGCCGGGTTCAACGTGAGCATGGCCACCAACCTCGGCAGATCGATGACTTTGTGCTGGTGCAGCAGCAGCTGACAAAACAATCCGAAAGCAGTCTCCAAGCCGATGATCCCGAAGGGTGCTGCGGCAAACTCCACCTCTTTCTCGTAAACCGCGTGCGGCGCGTGATCCGTCGCCAGAATATCGATCGTTCCATCCGCGATTCCGCCGAGCAAAGCCTCGATGTCAGATCGCTCACGCAACGGGGGGTTCATCTTGAAATTCGTGTCGTAGTCTCTCAGCGACTCGTCCGTCAGGGCAATATGATGCGGACACACCTCGCCGCTCAACGGAATGCCCCGCGACCGCGCCTCTCGCAACAAACGGACGCTTCCGGCCGAGGAAAGATGCTGACAGTGAATTTTCGTGCCCGTGGCTTCGGCCAGCAGCGCATCACGCGCCACCATGATCTCTTCCGCCATGCGCGGCCAACCTTTCAAGCCCAGCATCGTGCTCCAATACCCCTCGTGCATCAACGCATCGCTGCCGGCCATTGAGGCATCCTGACAGTGATCAAGGACCGGCAAGCCGAACATCCCGCAATACTCCGCCGCACGGCGCATGACTTCATGGTTCTGCACGCAACGGCCGTCATCGGTCACCGCCACGATTCCGGCCGCAGCCATCGCACCGATCGGTGCGAGTTGTTCACCTTGCGATCCCACGGTGATCGCTCCCGTGGGGAAAACATTGATCGCCCCGACTTCCGCCGCCCGCTCTTCCATCCACGCGATAATCCCCGGATGATCCGCCACCGGCTGGGTGTTGGGCATGGCCACCACGCTGGTAAATCCACCCGCTGCCGCCGCCCGCGTCCCGG